>JAUXWS010000058.1 GCA_030685015.1 bacterium | reverse complement strand
CGGCGCGGCCCGACCCCCAGGTGGCGCATGGTGGTCTTGTGGCCGGTGGCAAAGGCCGTGGCCGCCGCCGCCGATTCGGTGATCACGGAGTTCGCCATGGAGGTGGCCACCGCCGCCTGGCCCATGTCGTCCAACTGGAGGCGGCCACCCTGGAACCAGCGCGCCAGGGTCTGCAGCTCCGCGTCGCAGCCGTCGGGCACCATCAGGATGACATTGCGGAAGCTGCCCGCTTCGCAGTGGTCCACAGGTTCGGCCGCGGGCAGGGGTCGTGGCGCCAGCGCCAACAGCGCCATGAACACCAGGATGACAGCTTTGGGGGCGGGCGGGCGCAGGGTCAAGGGATGCATGCGGGGCTCCGGCGGTGGCCGCTTGACTTGGTTGCGGCGGGAAAGGTCGCATTCCGCGGCTCCACCTGCCGTCGCCCTTGCGCCACCTCTTGGCCGCCAGGCGGAAGGCTTGCCATCCCCGGCATCGAACCCAACTTTGTCCGGTGGTTACAGACCCCAGGCCGGGGACCCGGGAGACCGGCGCTGACGGCGTGTCGACGCGCCCCAGTCACCACGCAGGAGCACGCCATGCGCACATCATGGCATCCAGGTCGATGGGGATTCCGCCGTCTGGTCCCGCCCATCCTGGCATGTCTGGTTTTGCTCGCCAGCCGGCCGGCCGCGGTCGTGGAGGAGAGGAGCGGCGGGGATCCCGCCTCCCTGTTGGTGCCCAACTGATGGCTGCGCCCGTGGGCGGCTGCCCCCTGCCGGAAGTCCTGCCCGACTGGCGGGAGATCCGGACGGCGGCCCGGGCCTGGCGTCCTGCGGCGTGCCCGGAGCGCGGCGTCTGGATCCGCGCCACGCTGGGCTGCCTGGACGGCGGGAGCCGCCACTTCTTCTTCCGCCTGCCCGCGGACTACAGCCCGCCGGCGCCACTGCTGCTCTACCTGCACGGCGGCGTGTCCCGCGAGGCGCTGCCGGACACCGGCGACGGGGATTTCCCAGAGGGCTTCCTGACGCAGTGGGCCACCGACCGGGGCATGATCGTGGTCGTGCCCACGGCCCAGTCGCGCGCCACCTGGTGGGACGAGGTGGGGGCGCGGCACCTCCTGGACATCCTGCGCGCCCTCAAGTCACGGCTGGCCGTGGACCATGAGCGCGTCTTCGTCACCGGCTTTTCGGACGGCGGCGGCTGCTGCTGGTTCCTCGCCCAGTTCCAGCCCACCGACTTCGCCGCCTTCCTGCCCAAGTGCGGCCATCCCGGCTGCGACAACTGGGGGGAACCCAAGCGCCAGGCCTACTTCGTCAACCTGCGCAACCGGCCCGTCTACGCCATCAACAACGGCCAGGACGGCCTCTACCCGGTGGAACGGATCCGCCAGTACCTGCTGCCGGCCTGGGAGGCGGGCGCCGACCTGCGCTTCATCAGCCACCCCGACTTGGGCCACAACCCGGACTACTGGGAGCAGGTTGACGAGCGCGACCGGATGGGCGACCTCCTCGACCGGACCACCCGCGACCCCATGCGCCCTCGAATCACGCTCGAGGGCGCCGACCCCGTGCGCTGCGACTGGCTGGAGATCCTGGAAGTGGGAGCGGGCGGCCGCTTTCCGGGCGCATGGACCGATTGGAACTCGCGCACCGTGAGCGACCGCGTCGTCGTGGGCTTCATGCCCAACAACACCTACGAGGGCAGGGGCTGTCGCGTGTCCTCGGTGGTGGACGACCCGGCGCTGCCCGCGGCGCACATCGGCCTGCAGGCCGGCGACCAGATCACCGGGCTGGGCGACCGGGAGGTGGACAGCTACGACGACTTCCGCGCCGCGATCCGCTCCTGTCAGGCCGGCCACCCCTGCCAGATGGAGATTCTCAGGGAGGGCAAGCGGATCAAGCTGAGCGACCGCCTCAACCCGCCCCAGCATGGCTGGCTGCATGACCGCGGCCGGCCTTCGCTGCGCGTGGAGGCCTCGCTCGCGGACAACCGCTTCGACCTGCGCGCCTCGGATCCGGGCCGCATCGTCCTCCACCTGGACCCGGACCGCATCGATCTTGGGCGCGAGGTGACCGTCCTCCTGGAGGGACGGGAGATCCTGCGCCGCACGGTGACACCTGACGCCCACCTGATGCTGAGGGAGCTGGATCTCCAGCGCGACCCCACCCGGCTGATGGCCGGCCGGCTGGAGGTGGACCTGGAGGCGGCGCGGACCTGGTGACTCCGCGCCCAGGGCGGAGGTGGAGCGCGGCATCGTCTCGTGGGGTGTGGCACTCAAATGGTCCCGGTCAGCCTCGGCGGGTCGGGGCTCTTTCTGTCGCGACCAGGGATTTCAGGGGAGATAGAGCAAGCGCGCTGTCTCGCTGCGGTCCCTCTGGCGCAGCACGGCCAGATAAAGCCCTGCCGCGGCGCCGTCCGGTCGCCAGGAGAAAATGTGCCGTCCGGCGGCCAGCGGGCCATCGTGGAGGAGGGCAAGCTCGCGGCCACGCAGGTCGACGACGGCCAGGCGCACGGCGGATGTGGGTGCGGGCAGCTCCAGTTCCAGGCTGGTCGAGGGGTTGAATGGGTTTGGATGCGGCGGGAGCAGGCGGGGAACCTCCGGACGCGGCCTGTCGCCTCCCGGCACGGCGAGCTCCAGGTCATACACGGCGAGCACGCCGTAATGGTCGCTGGGATAATGGCTGGCGTCGTAGGTCGCGGTGAACACCAGGCGGCAGCTGTCCGGCGACAGGGCTTGGTCCCCGCCGCGGGAGAAGAGGTAGTCGATGCGCGCCGTCGGCGCGCCCGCCGGCATGGTGAAGCCGTCCTCGCCCGGGTGCAGCCCGGCCCAGGCATCGCTGAAGGAACTGTCGGGGCCGGCCGCCGTGAAGGCCAGGACCGGCGCGCTTTGGGGCGTGGCGTTGAAGTCGCCGCCCAGGATGGCGACGCTGCCAGGGTGGGCCGCCAGTTTCTCAAGGGCGTAGTTGCGCGCCTGGATCGCCTGTTGCAGGCGCACGGCGCTTTGGGCGTCGTTGTGCTCCAGGTGGGTGGAGAGGACCTGCACCTCGCCCAGCGGTGTCTGGACACGATGCCAGGCCACCTTGCGCGGGAAAGTGCCGGTGGGCAGCTGGCGGCAGGCGCTGGCGAGGACCGGGTGGCGGCTCACCAGGCCGACCCCTTCGTTGAACTGGTCCCATCCGATGTGGGTCTGGCAGAAGGACCAGGTGTACTCCTGCCCGAAGTGGCTGCCCAGTGCCGTGGCGATGGTGCGGGCCTGATTGTCCGCCCCGCCGCCGCCCAGGGTCTCGCACACCTCCTGCAGGCAGATGATGTCAGGATCCAGCTCGATCAGCCGCTGCACGATGAAGTACATGCGAACCTGCCAGTTGCTGTCCGGGCGCATCCCCTGGATATTGTAGGTCACGACGCGCAAGCCGGCGGCAGGGGTGGCCGCCAGCAGGAGCAGGAGGACCGCCCATGCCAGCGGAATGGGACGGAACAAGGCGCAGGGGTGTCGATCCATGGCGACCTCCGCTTGTGAAACCCGGCAGCAGGTTTTCGACAGCGTCCTCGGCTCCAGGTGGCATCCCGTGCCCTGGGCAGGGGGGCGCCACCGGCGGGCTGAAACATCCAGTCCCTACCTGCTCATATTATTGCCGAATAGAAAAAAATCATAGTTAAATGAAACGGTCGCAATCATCTTGTTGCCGCGACAACTCCTCTCCCTGTTGAATCCCCTGTGTGTTCCCCAGGATTGAGGCGCTGGTCCGTGTGCCGGGCCGTCCGGTTCGCCGCGCGCCGTGCGTGGCGGGTCGGCCCAGGAGGATGTTCCATGCGCTGCCTGCTCATCAACCCCGAGTTTCCGGACACTTTCTGGAGCTTCCGCCACGCCCTCACCTTCACCCGCCGCCAGGCCGCCCTGCCGCCTCTGGGTCTTCTCACCATGGCGGCCATCCTGCCCGGCGACTGGCCCAAGCGAATGGTCGACCTGAACGTGCGACGGCTGGAGGAGGCGGATCTGGCCTGGGCGGAGATGGTCTTCATCGGCGGCATGTCCGTGCAGCGCGCCTCCGCCGAAGAGGCGATCCGCCGCTGCCAGGTGGCCGGCCTGCCCGTGGTGGCGGGCGGCCCGCTCTTCACCGTGGAGCCCGAGCTGTTCCCCCAGGTGGACCACCTGGTGCTGGGCGAGGCGGAACTGGCCCTGCCGCTCTTCCTGGCCGACCTGGCCGCCGGCCGTCCCGCCCGGCTCTACCACCCTGAGGGTCACGCCGACCTGTCCCGTTCGCCCATGCCCCTTTGGGAAATGGCCGGTCTGCAGCACTACATGACGGCCGCCCTGCAATACTCGCGGGGCTGTCCCTTCGACTGCGACTTCTGCAACGTCACGGCCCTGCTGGGCCGGCGGCCGCGCCAGAAGTCGTCGGAACAGGTGGTGCGCGAGTTGAACGATCTGTGGGACAGGGGCTGGCGCAAGGGCGTCTTCTTCGTGGACGACAACTTCATCGGCGACCGTCGCCGCCTGGCGACGGACCTGCTGCCCGCCCTCATCGACTGGCGAAAGGGTCGGCGGGGCATGCCCTTCAACACGCAGGTCAGCATCAACCTGTCCGACGAGGCGGAGCTGATGGCCATGATGGTGCGGGCGGGATTCGACACGGTCTTCATCGGGATCGAGACGCCGGAGGAGGCCAGTCTGGCCGAATGCCGCAAGAGGCAGAACCTGGGGCGCGACCTCGTGGCGGACACGCGCCGCATCCAGCGGGCCGGCCTGCAGGTCCAGGGAGGATTCATCGTCGGCTTCGACCACGACACACCGCGCGTCTTCCAGCGCCAAATCGATCTCATCCAGCAGAGCGGCATCGTCACGGCCATGGTGGGCCTGTTGCAGGCGCCCCCCGGCACGCGCCTCTTCCAACGTCTGCGGGAGGCGGGACGGATCACGGCCCAGGAATGGGGGGACAACGCGGACGGCCTGACCAACATCATCCCCTCCATGAATCTGGACTCCCTGCGCGAGGGCTATCGGGCGCTGATGGGGCATCTCTACTCGCCATCCGCCTACTACGCCCGCATCCGCACCTTCCTCCGCGAGTACCGACCGGCCGGCGTGAGGGCGCCCCTCGACCGGGACCGGCTGGCGGCCTTGCTGCGCAGCATGTGGCGGCTGGGCGTGCTGGGGCGGGAGCGCTTCCAGTACTGGCGCCTGCTGCAATGGACGCTCTTGCACCGGCCACGCGCCCTGCAGATGGCCGTCACCCTGGCCATCTACGGCCACCACTTCCGCAAGGTCTGCGAGCTGCACCTGCGCCCCTGACCCGCTCCGGCAATCCTGATCCTAACCCTACCTTGTGACCGTGTGCGGCCGACCCCGGGAGGCGTCGCCGCTTGGTCTCATCCAGCGCAGGAAGCACGACCATCATGTCGACGGGTCTTCGCCGCTTGCCCCAACCGATCATCACGCGCAACGACATTCCTCCCTTTCAACCCGACCTGGCGGATGTCAGCGGCGTGTTCAACCCCGGCGCCCTCCGCCTTGGCCGCTTCGACCATCTGCTGCTGCGTGTCCAGGATCGCGGGCGGGGCAGCCACCTGCTTCCGGCGCGTCGCGCCGACGATGGGTCCATCCAGGTGGAGGGCCGCGACCTGGTTCCCCCTCCCGGCTGCTTGCCCGGACACCGACTGCACCATGTCTACGACGCCCGCCTGACCCTGCTCGATGGCGTCTGCCATGTGCTGGCCGCCGCCGACCTGGACGAGGGCTGCCGACTGCTTGTGGGCCGTTGGCCCGACTTCGGCCCCCTCGAGTGGCTGGGCCTGGCCGGCCAGCGCGGCGAGCGCAACGGCGTGCTCTTCCCCCGCCGCTTCCAGGGCGATGCCCTGCGCCTCACCCGCCCCAACCTGCCCGCCGCCTCGCCCGGCGACCCACCCAGCGGCAGCGAGATCTGGCTGGAGCGCTCCCGCGACCTGCTGGACTGGCGGCCCGTGGCCTGCGTCGCCCGCGGCCGGCCGCGCCGCTGGGACGAGTTGATCGGACCCGGACCACCCCCCGTGGAGACGGAGGCAGGCTGGCTCTGTGTCTATCACGGGGTGGCCACCCACTTCGCCGCCGCCAACATCTACCAGGCGGGCGTGCTGCTGCTTGACCGCCACGATCCCGCCCGGCTGCTGGGACGTTGCCGCCTCAACATCCTGGAGCCGCGCGAGCCCTGGGAACTTGCGGGACAGGTCCCGGGCGTGGTCTTTCCCAGCGGCCTCTGCCTGGACCTGGACGGGCGCGGCCTTGCCTCCCCCGCCGCCGACTTCCGGCTCTATTACGGCGCGGCGGACACCTGCGTGGGCCTGGCCACCGGCCGGGTGGCGGACCTGTTGGCGGCGGCCCTGGACGGCAATCGGGCCTGAGCACCCTTCCCGCGGTGGGAGGGTCGGCCGGCCTCAACTGGCGCATGGAGGATCGGGATGAGCAGTGGCCTCGTCATCGGCATCGACATCGGTGGGACCAACACACCTTTCGCCCTGGTGGATGCGCAAGGCCGCACCCCGGCGCAGGGACTCATCCCGACCGAGGGCGGCCGTCCCCTCTCCGACCTGCTGGACCGGCTGGTCAACCAGATCGAGCAGGTGCTGGCACGGGCCGGGGAGAAGGAGCCGCCGCTGGCCGTGGGCGTGGGAGCGCCCAACGCCAATGCCCTTACCGGCTGGGTGGAGTCGCCGCCCAACGTCAGTTGGGGACGGGCCGACCTGGCCGGCGAACTGGCCCTGCGTCTCAGGCTGCCCGTCTTCGTGACCAACGACGCCAATGCCGCCGCCCTGGGCGAATGGTGGTGGGGCGCCGGCGCCGGAGTCCAGGACCTGCTTGTGATCACGATCGGCACCGGCCTGGGCAGCGGCCTGATCGTGGGGGGCGAACTGCTGCACGGCGCCAGCGGCCACGCCGGCGAGCTGGGCCACCTCTGCGTGGAGCCGGAGGGACGCTGCTGCTCCTGCGGCCTGCGCGGCTGCCTGGAGACCTGGGTCAGCGCGGGCGGCATGCTGCGCACGGCCGCCGAGTCGGGCCTGGACCTGCGACCCTGGTGCCGGCCGGGTGAAAGCCCCGCGCCGCTCCACCTGCATCGGGCGGCCGAGGAGGGGAACCTGCGCGCCGCCCGCGTCTTCCGGCACACGGCCGAAATGCTGGCGCGCGGCTTGGCCGCCGCTGTCCATCTGACCAGCCCGGGCCGCATCGTGCTGGGCGGCGGGATCATGCGGGCCGGGGATTGGCTGCTGGAACCGGTGCGCGCCCTGCTGCCCGACCTGCTGATGGAGCCCTTCCGCCCCACGGTGACGGTGGAGCGCAGCCGCCTGGACCCCGACCTGGCCGGCGTGCTGGGAGCGGCCGTCTGGGCCCGGCACGGTCTGGCGCGGCGGGAGGCGAACCGTGCCTGAAGCCCGCCCCGGCCCGCGCCGCGTGCGCCGCATCCTGCTCATCCACCACACCCACACCGATGTCGGCTACACGGCCCCGCCCGGCGTCGTGGCCGCCTGGCAATCCGACTGGCTGCGCGCCGCCATCAGCCTGGCCGAGTCGCGGCCAGCCTTCCGCTGGACCTGCGAGGGCTTCTGGGGCGTGGAGCGCTTCCTGGAGAGGGCGGACGCGGCCTGGCGGGACCGCTTCGTCAAACAGGTCCGCGCCGGGCGGATCGGCCTCTCCGCCTCCTGGCTCAACCTGACCGAGCTGCCCGACCAGACGCTGTTGGACGAGCTGTGCGGGCGGGCCGCCCGCTGGGCCGCCACCCAGGGCCTGACCGTGTCCTGCGCCATGAGCGCCGACATCAACGGCCATTCCTGGGGAACGGCCACGGCCCTGCTTGACCAGGGCGTGCGCCTGCTCTTCACCTGCATCCACAGCCACCACGGCCTGCCTCCCCTTTTCCGCCGCCACCAGCCCTTCTGGTGGGAGGCGCCCGACGGGCGGCGCCTGCTCGTCTACAACGGGGAGCATTATCACCTGGGCAATGAGCTGGGCCTGGCCCCCGGCGCTCTCTCCTCCTATTTGATCAAGGACGAGTGCCGGGCGGAGGAGATCTTCGGCGACGCCTGGCCCGTGGCGCTCCGCCGCATTCCCCGCTATCTGGAGGCCCTGGAGGCGGCCGGCCACCCCCTCGCCTTCGCCCCGCTCATGATCAGCGGCCTGCGCACGGACAACAGCCCGCCCTCCGCCGCCGTCCTGGAGCAGGTGGAGCGCTGGGCGCGGGAGGGCGATCCCGCCATCGCCATCCGGCTGGCCACCCTGGAGGAGGTGCTGGCGGAGCTGGAGGCGGCCCGCGGGGACTGGCCCGTGCACCGCGGCGACTGGCCGGACTGGTGGTCGGACGGCGCCGCCTCGCGCCCGGCGGCCGTGCGCCAGTTTCGCCAGGCCCTGCGCGAAAGGCGCTTCTGCCGACAACTGGCCGACCGGGCGGCCCTCCCCGCCCCGGAGCTGGATCGCCAACAGGCCTGGGAGGAGGAGCTGGAGACGCGCCTGGGACTCTTCGCCGAGCACACTTTCAGCCATGCCGCCAGCCTGTCGCAGCCCTGGCACACGGGTGTCCAGCGCATCGCCGCCGCCAAGGAGGCCCAGGCCGCGCTGGCCCTGGACGCCTGCGCCCGCCGCGTGGCGGAGCTGCGGCAGCTGCTGGGCGAAGCCCTGCCCGCCCCCGGCCTGGCCCCGCGCTGGCGGGTGGAGAACCTGGGCGGGGAGCCCTGGGCCGGACCTGTGCTGCTGCCCGTCCAGTGGCACGAGTTGCACGAGCTGGGTCTGGACCGGCCGCAAGGCCTGGAGGACGCGACCGGAGCGGAGCGGCCCTGCCAGCGTGTGCCGGAGGGATTCCTCAGCTGGGTGCGCCTGGCGCCGCGGGAAGGGTTGGAGCTGCGCCTGCGCCCCGCGCCGCCCGAACCGCCGGGCAGCCTGCGGCCGGACGGAGGCTGGCCGGCCGATGGGGTGGCGGATCTGGCCGCCCACGCGGCGGCCCCCACTTGGCAGGGCCGGGAGAATGTCCTGGCGACGGCCTGGGGACGCCTGGACTGGCGGCCGCCGCAGGGCGTGGTCTCGCTCCTGGACGAGGAGGGACGCTCCCTGATCGAGGAGCGGGATCCGCGTCCGCCCTTCACCCTGGTCCATGAGCTCACCCCGTGCCGGCTGCCGGAGGAGGCCTGCGCCAGCCGCGCGGTGATGGGCCGCAACCGCAAGGGCGAGGCCGTGGAGCGCGCCGAGTCCCGCTGGCGGCGCCTGCTGCGGCGGGAGAGCGGAGCGGTTTGCGAGGAGCTCGAGGTGGAACTGGCGGCTCCTGGCTGCCCGTGGGCGGTGCTGCTGCTCCGTCTCCACCACTCCCACCCCCGGCTGGATGTGGAGCTGCGCCTGCACAAGGAAAGCCGCTGGGAGGCGGAGAACCTGTTCCTCAGCCTGCCCCGTCCGGCCGGCGTGCTGTGGGTGGACAAGGCGGGCGGTCCCCTGCGCCCCGGCATCGACCAGTTGCCGGGCACCCTGCTGGACTACACCAGTGTGCAGGCGGGCTATGCCCTGGTGGCGGAAGGTCGCGGCCTGGCTGTGGCCATGCCCGACCAGCACCTGCTCCAAATGGGGCCGCTCGCCCACGGCCCGCGCCGCCTGGCCGAGCCGCCCGCGCCTCCGGCCGGGCCCCTCTTCGCCTGGCTGATGACCAACTACTGGGAAACCAACTTCGCTGCCGAGTTGGGCGGCTTCCATGCCTTCCGCTTCAGCCTGCATTGGGGCCGCGCCTGCGCCGACGCCGCCAGCGCCCTGGTCGTCGCCCGGCAAGCCTGGGAGGACATGCTCGTGCTGCGGACGGGGGACACGCAGGGAGGAGACGCATGAACGCCGTGATGCTCGTGCTGCTGGCCGCGCTGCCGGCGGGGGCCACTTTCCCCGTGCCGGCCGCACCCTTCGCCCCGCGCGAGATTGCCTGCCCCTGGACGGCCCGGCCGCCCATCGTGGACGGGGACCCGGGGGAGGAGGCCTGGGAGGCGGCGCCCTGGAGCGAGGACTTCCAGGACATCCGCGGCGCCGGCTGGCCGACTCCTCCCCTGCGCACCCGGGTGCGGCTGCTCTGGGATGACGAGGCCCTTTACGTCGCCGCCGAGCTGCGCGAGACGGACCTGTGGGCCACGTACACGGGGCATGACGACGTCATCTATCATGAGCACGACTTCGAGTTGTTCCTCGATCCGGACGGCGACAACCACGACTACTACGAGCTGGAGATCAACGCCCTGGGCACGGTCTGGGACCTTTTCCTGACGCGGCCCTACCGCGACGAGGGGACAGCCGTCAACGCCTGGGAGATCGCCGGGCTGCGCAGCGCCGTGCAGTTGAAGGGCACCCTCAACAACCCGGGCGACATGGACCATGGTTGGTCCGTGGAGCTGGCCCTGCCCTGGGCGGTGCTGGGCCAGGCGGCGCATCGCCCCGCCCCGCCCCGCCCGGGTGATGCCTGGCGACTCAACTTCAGCCGCGTGCAGTGGCACCTGGAGGTGCTGGACGGCGCCTACGTCAAGCGCCGGGACGCCGCCACGGGCGCCGTGCTGCCCGAGGAGAACTGGGTGTGGTCGCCCCAGGGCCTGGTCGCCATGCACTACCCGGAGCGCTGGGGCGTCCTCCGCTTCACAAAGGCGGACCTGCCCCCGCCCCTTCAGCCCGAGTGGTCGCCCGATGAGCTGGCTGCCGGCGAGGCGCTGATGCAGGTCTACTACGCCTTTCGCCAAGACCGGGCGGAGGGCGGAGCCGGACCGGCGCCGCTGACGGGCGCGGAAGCGGCGCCGGCGCCTGGTTGGACAATCGTGACGGTGGAGGCCTGCGGCGAGCGCTTCACGGCCCGCACGGAGCGGGAGGACGGCCTGCGCCTGGCCGTGGACGAGACGGGACGCCTGCGCCGGCGGCGGCCGGCGGAGGCGGGACAATGAACCTGGCCTGGTACGACTGGTCCATCGTCCTCTTCATCTTCCTGGTCATCCTCGCCAGCGTGCTGCTCAGCCGGGGCTACATGCGCAGCGTGGCGGACTTCCTCGCCGCCGGCCGCACGGGCGGCCGCTACCTGCTGACCGTTTCGGCGGGGGCGGCGGGCCTGGGCGCCATCACAGTCGTCAACATGCTGGAGATGAACTACCAGGCGGGCTTCACCCAGACCTGGTGGGGTTTCACCATGGGCCTCGTCGTGCTGGCCCTCACCGTCAGCGGCTGGGTCAACTACCGCTTCCGGCAGACGCGCGCCCTGACCCTGCCCCAGTTCTTCGAGATGCGCTACAGCCGCAATTTCCGCGTCTTCGCCGGCCTCATCGCCTACATCTCGGGCCTCATCAACTTCGGCATCTTCCCCAGCGTGGGTGCGCGTTTCTTCATCCATTACTGCGGCCTGCCCGCCCAGTTCACCGTGGGCGGACTGGAACTGTCCACCTTTCCCGTTGTGATGGCCCTCATCCTCGGCTGCGCCGTGACCTTCGTCTTCCTGGGCGGCCAGGTCTCGGTCATGGTGAGCGACTTCTTCCAGGGGCTCTTCGTCAACACGGTCTTCGTCCTGCTCATCCTCTTCGTGATGACCCACATCAGCTGGGACCACGTGAGCGAGGCGATGGCCGTGGCGCCGGCCGACGCCTCCAAGATCAACCCCTTCAAGACCTCGCACCTGGAGGACTTCAACTTCTGGTACTTCCTCATTGGGGTCTTCGGCGTCATCTACAGCGCCATGTCCTGGCAGGGGACGGCCGCCTACAACTCCTCGGCCAAGAGCGCGCACGAGGCTAAAATGGGCGGCGTGCTGGGCACCTGGCGCGGGCACGGCATGTCGGTGGCCCTGCTGCTGTTGCCCATCGTCGCCTACACGGTCATGCACCATGAGGCCTACGCCGCCCTGCGCGGCAGCGTGGAGGGCGCCCTCGCCGGCATGGACACGGAGACGGTGCGCAACCAGATGCGCGTGCCCCTCGTCCTCTCGCACCTGCTGCCGCCGGGGCTGCTGGGGGCCTTTGCCGCCCTCATGCTGGCAGCCCAGATTTCCACCGACGAGACCTATCTCCACTCCTGGGGCAGCATGCTGGTGCAGGACGTGATCCTGCCGCTCAGGGGGAGGCCGTTCACGCCGGCCTTCCATCTGCTGGCCCTGCGCCTTTCCATCATGTTCGTGGCGCTCTTCATTTTCTTCTTCAGCCTGTGGTTCCCGCCCAACTACGAGTACATCGCCATGTTCTTCGCCATCACCGGCGCCATCTTCGCCGGCGGCAGCGGGGCGGTCATCATCGGCGGCCTCTACTGGAAGCGGGGCACCACCGCCGCGGCCTGGAGCAGCATGATCACCGGCTCCAGCATCGCCGTGGGCGGCATCTTCATCCGCCAGATGGACCCGGACTTCTTCCTCAACGGCCAGCAGTTCTGGGCCCTGGCCATGGCCGCCAGCTCGGTCATCTACGTCCTCGTCTCCCTGGCGGGCAGTCGCGAGACGGACCTGGACCGCCTTCTGCACCGGGGTCGCTGGGCCAGCGAGGCGGCTCCCGCGGGGCCGCGACCCACGCTCTGGTGGCGCGTCTTCGGCATGGGGCGGGAGTTCACCCGACGCGACAAGGCGCTCTACATCGCCACCTACGCCTGGACCTTCCTCTGGGGCGGCATCTTCGGGGTGGGCACCCTCTACCATTTCCTGCGCGGCACCACCGATGCGGGCTGGATGGGCTTCTGGCGGGCTTATGTCTGGCTCTATGTGGTGGTGGCGGTGGGCGTGCTGGTGATCTTCGGCGTGGGCGGCCTGCGCGACCTGCGGGAGATGTTCGCCAAGCTGCGCCGGACGGACCGCGACTGCGAGGACGATGGCTTTGTGCGCGAGGAGGAGCGGGGCTGAGGCGGTGGGTGGTTTCCGGCAAGAGGCTGGGCGGGCTGACGAGGGGCGGGTCAGATGATCGTCCATCGGATGGAACAGCCAGGGGCCATGGGCGCTGCCGCAAGGGGCGGGTGTCACCGGCAGGGATCGCCCGCGTGAGAAAGTTCGCGGAACGCGGCATGTACGGGGATCATTTTGAGGATTGCCCAGTGCCCCGGGCGGGAGGGGGGTGGTGGGAGGGCGAACCGTCGTTCAGCCCAAACTGAATGAGTCGAGCAGAATGCGTGACCATGCGCGGCGGGAGGATCCCAGGATGATACACAGGCAGACACCATGAAGAGCGTCGACGACTCCGTCCCTGATCCCCGCACACTGCAGGGAACCGTGCATGTGGTGTCCCACACCCACTGGGACCGCGAATGGTACCTGTCCTACCAGACCTTCCGCCTGCGCCTCGTCCGCGTGGTGGACCAGGTGCTGGACCTGCTCGAGCGCGATCCGGACTACCGGCATTTCGCGCTGGACGGCCAGGCCGTGGCCCTGGAGGATTACCTGGAGATCCGTCCCGAGGCGGCTCCGCGCCTGCGCCGGCTGGTGGAGGAGGGGCGACTGGCCATCGGACCCTGGGCCGTCCTCCCCGACGAGTTCCTCGTCTCGGGCGAGGCCACCGTGCGCAACCTGCTGGAGGGCGCCCGCATCTGCGCCGGGCTGGGCGGCGCGGCGGCGGTGGGCTACATGCCGGACAGTTTCGGCCACATCGCCCAGATGCCCCAGCTGCTGCGGCGGGCCGGCATCGCTTCCTTCATCTATTGGCGCGGCCACGGCGACGAGATCGGCGCCCTGGGCAGCGAGTGGACCTGGGAGGCCCCGGACGGCAGCCGCGTGCAGGCCGTCAATCTGCCCGCCGGATACTGTGACGCCTCGGCCCTGGGCTACGAGGAGATCTGGGAGATCAACGTGGGGCGGCGGCCCGACCTCGAGCGGGGGGCCCGCCAGTTCCTCGAGCGGCTGGCCAGGGTGGCCGAAGCGGCGCGGGGGCGGGTCTGGCTGATGAACAACGGTTGCGACCACCACCCGCCCCAGCCCGAACTGCCGGCCATTCTCCAGCTGGTCCGCCGGCTGGCGCCGGGTCTTGTCCTGCTTCATTCCAGCCACGCGGCCTTTCTGCGCGATGTGGCCGCCCAGGATCTGGAGCCGCGGATCTGGGCGGGCGAGCTGCGCGGCGGACGCCAGGCCCACCTGCTCAGCGGCGTGTGGTCGGCCCGCCTCTACCTGAAACAGGAGAACGACCGCTGCCAGCGCCTGCTGGCGGAGATCCTCGAGCCGCTGGACCTGCTGGCCGGCCAGGCGGGAGGCGGCGGACTGCCCCCCGGCCTGCTGCGCCAGTGTTGGGGCCTGCTCCTGCGCAACCACCCCCACGACTCGATCTGCGGCTGCTCCACGGACGAGGTGCACCGCGAGATGGAGAACCGCTTCGCCCAGGTGATCCAGGCCGGCGAGGAGGGCCTGCGCCAGGTGATGGGCGCCGTCACGCCGCTATTCGCCCCACAGCGGAAAGGGGACACCGCCACCTGCCTGTCCGCCTTCAATTCGCTCCCTTTTCCCCGCCGCGACCGCCTGCGCCGCTGGGTGATCCTGCTGCCCGAGGACCGTCCCGCCGAGGACCTCGAACTGGTGGACGAGCGGGGACGGCCCCTGCCCTTTCGCGTGCTGGAGCGCCATTGGCTGGAGCGCTTCTGGGGCATCGACTACCGCTCCTGCCTGGACTGGCGCGAGCAGGACACCCTGCTGCGCACCTATCTGGAGCGCTACGGCGACCGCATCGTGCGCCAGCCGGGGGATCCCGGCCTCACCGACCAGTTCCTCCTCATCGAGTTCCAGCCCGAGCTGCCCGCCCTGGCCTGGCGGCATTTCCACCTGCGCCCCCGCAGGTCGGCGCCGCTGCCCGGAGATCCTTTCGCCGCCACCGGCGAGGCCCGCGCCGTCCTCCTCTCGCCGGAGGGCGCCTGGCTGGAAAATGAGCTGATCAAGGCCTGGCTGCGACCCGACGGGCGTTTCGACCTGCTGCACAAGGCCAGCGGACGACGCTGGCAGGGGCTGGGCCTGCTCGAGGACCAGGAGGACGCGGGCGACGAGTACGACTGGGCGCCGGCCCCGCGGACGGGTCGCGAGACCAGCGCGGGGCTGCGTGGCCTCATCCACCCGCAGGAGGACGGGGGATTCAGCGCCGCCCTGCGCTGCGAGCTGGAGTGGCCCTTGCCCGCTGCCCTGGCGCCTGATCGCGGCGGGCGCTCGGCGGAGCTCGTGCCCGTGCCCCTGTCCATCCTCCTGCGCCTGGCGGCGGGGTCACCCCTCCTTGAAGTGGAGCTGCAGGTGGACAACCGCATCCGCGACCACCGCCTGCGCCTTTTGCTGCCCACGGGCCTGGCGGCGCCGGCCATCGTCTCGCACGGCCACTTCGAGCTGAGGGAGCGCGGCCTGGAACTGCCGGACGGCAGCGCCTGGGTCCAGCCCCCGCTGGGGACAGTGCCGCAACAGGAGTTCAGCCTGGTGGAGGCGGGAGGGGCGGGCCTCGCCCTCTTCAATCAGGGCCTGCCCGAGATCGAGGGGTGGCGAACGGAGGAGGGGGACGTCACCCTGGCGCTCACTCTGATGCGCGGGGTGGACTGGCTGAGCCGCGACGACCTCTCCACCCGCCGCCAGAACGCCGGCCCCACTCTGCACACCCCGGAGGCGCAATGCCTGGGTCTTCGGCGGGCGCGGCTGGCGGTCATGCCCTACAGCGGGGGCTGGCGGGAGGCCGGCGTGCGCGCCTGGAGCCGCCGCTGGCGTATTCCTCCCCTGCTGCGGCAGGGCGTGGCGGAGGGGCGCCGGCCGGAGCCGCCCGCGCTGGTGGAGCAGATGCGGCCGGAGGTGGTGGAGATCTCGGCGCTGAAACGGCAGGCGGAGCGCGGCACGCTCATCGTGCGCCTCTGCAACCTGGATCGAGACCCTGTGCGGGAGACTCTGCGCTGCGGGGCGCCGCTGCGGGGCGCGTGGCGTTGCAGCCTGCTCGAGGAGCGCCTCGCGGATCTGCCCGTGACGGAGCGTGACCTGCACGTGGACCTGGGGCCGGCGGAGATCCTCACGCTGGAGCTGGAACTCCGGCCGGAGACCTGATCCCCGCAGCCCGATCAACGGACCTGCCCGCCCCACGCCGGGCCGCGGTCGCGCTCAGAAAGGGACGTGCTTCCAGAGAGGCTCGGGCACGAGGGAGAGCAAGCGCGAGATGGCTCCCCACCAGGCGGGGGCGTAGACCGCGGGGCGGCCCGCCCGCCAGGCGCTCCAGATGCGTGGCGCGATCGCCTCGGGCCTTGACAGGAGAGGCCCGGGCGGGAGATGGGCGGTCATGGGCGTCGCCACGGGACCGGGCTTGACCAGCACGTAACGCACCCAGGGTGTGCGGCGGCGCAGGCGGTCGATGCCCCGTTCCAGTTCCTGCTTGCTCAGGCTGTACTCCCACTGGCGCCGCCGGGGCCTGTCTCCCGCCACGCTGCCCAGCACGGCGATGCGCGGCGCTTCGGCGGAGCGTGCCTCCCCCAGCCAGCCGGCCAGCTCCTCCAGCCAGCGCAGGGTGGCGGCGCCGTTGACCTCCCGCATGTGGGCCAGTTCGGCGGCCGTGCCGCGCCCCTCCGGCACGAGGATGCCCCAAGCCACCAGGATCAACTGGGGACGCCAGCCATCGGCCCCGACCCTGGCCAGCCAGGGAGCGGGATTCTCCCGGGCCTCGGCGCGGGCCCATTGCAGGCGGCGTCCGCCCGCTGCCGCGGCGAGGTCCGGCAAGGCCTCACCCGAGCGCGAGGCCAGCACCCAGCGCGCCTTCCCATCCTCTTCGCGCCACGCCTGGCGCAGCACGGCGCGGGCGATGCCCGAGCCGGCCCCCAGCACCAGTCCATCCATCACAGCTCCAATCGCCTTGACAGGTCCGTTGTCCAGCGGCGCCGGGGATCCCACTGGTCGCGCAGGATCCGCCAGGCGGCCAGGCCGGGGGTCATGGCGGCGAAGAGCGCCGCCTCCAGCACGGCGTCCTTGGCCAGGTAGACGCGGCCGCCCCAGTCCGCCACGAGGCGATGCGCCTGTTTGAGCGCGGCCCGGGCGGCTTCGCCCGCCGGCAAGTCGAGGGCCAGGGTGGCGCCCGCCCCCGGAAAAGCGATGGGGGCCGTTCCCTCGTCACGCTCTCCCATCGTCTTCATCACGGCCAGACTGCCACCGCCCGCCGGCAGGAAAAGCTCGAGCAGGCGCTGAAAGGGGGCCGCCCCCCGCGCTTGGATGAGTTCGGCCGGCAGCAGGCACTGGAACTGGTGGAAGCCGTGGGGGCCGTAGGCGCGGTTCCACCCGGCCACCGCGTCCAGGGGCCAGAAGAAGGCGCCGTGGGCCTGGACATCGCTCAGTCCGTGCTGCCGGCGGCCGCCCCGCCAGACCAGCTCGTTGAAGGCGCGCACCAGGGCCGGCCGCACCAGATTGACTGGCGGTCGGCCGGGCAGGCCCAGGCGGGCGCCGGGCGCCCGGCGCGGCGCCTCGACCTCGTCCAGGGGATCTCCCAGATAGACGAGGGCGCGGCCCAGACCCGGTCCAGACGCGGCGGCATCCACCCAGGCGACCGTGTGGCTCTGGGGACTCTCGCCGAGGACGCGCAGGGCCAGCTCGAGATCAGGGCAGGCGACGGTGCGGCGAAGGAAGCGTCCGCCCCGCCGCGGCGCCAGACGCAGGCCCACCTCCAGGATGGCGCCGGTCAGGCCCATGCCTCCGCAGCAGGCCTGGAAAAGGCCGGCCTCCCTGCCGCGGTCGCAGTCCACCACGCGGCCATCGGCCAGCAGGACACGCAGATGCTCCACGTGCCGGCAGAAGGCCCCCGCCACGTGGTGGTTCTTGCCGTGGACGTCGGCGGCCACGGCGCCGCCCAGCGTGACGTGGCGCGTTCCCGGGAGCACGGCGGGCGCCCAGCCGGCGGGGAGGGTGCGGGCCAGCACCTCGCCCAGGCTCCAGCCGGCCGAGGCGGTCAAGCAGCCGCGCTCCACGTCCAGTTCGAAGCGCCCGCGCAGCCGGGTGGTATCCAGCATCAGATCACCGGTGGCGGCGTCCCCGTAACTGCGTCCCAAGCCGCGGAGCCCGACCAGCGTGCCGGGTTCCGCCCGCAGCCATTGGGCGAAGTCCTCGGCGCCGGACGGTCGCAGCAGGCGGGCGGGCGGGCGGGGCAGACCGCCCCAGCCGGCGAGGCGGCGGCGCTGCTCCTTCACCGCAGCAGGATCCAGCAGGTGAGCAGCCAGCCGGCCACGGTGGCGGCCAAGGGTGTGTCCAGGAGCAGGCCGCGGCCGCTGCCCTGGTGCCGATGGACCTGGCCCAGGTAATGGAGCACGCCAAAGACGACGAAGGACAGGGTCCAGAGGAAGTCGTGGCGGGCCACGGCCGCCAGGTTCAGTTCGATGGCGTAGAGTCCGTAGAAGACAATGGTGCAGGCCGCCCCCAAGGCGAGCAACTGGTCAAGGAAGGCCGGGGCGTGACCGCGGAAGGTGGGGTCCCCGCCGCCGGCGTCGGGCAGGTCCAGGCGGCGCTTGGCCACGGCCAGGAAGAAGGCGAGGGCGCCCGAGCAGAGCAGGATCCAGCTCGAGGCGGGCACCTGCACCGCTTGGGTGCCGGCCAGCACGCGGATGACGAAACCCGCCGTGACGAGCAGCAGGTCAAGGACCGGCAGGTGTTTGAGACCGAGCGAGTAGCCCAGGTTGAGGGCGAGGTAGAGGGCCAGCAGGCCGACGCCGGGCGGGCGCCACCAGATGGCCAACAGGCACAGCAGGATGGCGCCGAGGACCAGCGCGCGCCAGGCCGCGGCCGGCGTGATCACGCCGGAGGCGAGGGGGCGCGTCCGCTTGCGCGGGTGCTGGCGGTCGGACTCACGGTCGCGCAGGTCGTTGAAGAGGTAGACCAGGCTGGAGGCAAGGCAGAACAGGGCGAAAGCGGCCAGGGCCGCCTGCCAGGCGGTGGGATCACTCCAGCGGGCGCCGAAAAAGAGGCCGGCCAGCACGAAGAGATTTTTCGGCCACTGATGGATGCGGATGAGCTGAAGCCACGCCATGGGGGAAGGTACCAAGGGCGCGCCGGGCTCGCCAGGAGGCCGACGCGGGGAAGTCCTACCTTGGCCCTGGTTCCTACCAACGCCGGGAGCTTGCATGCGCCGGACCAAGATCGTCTGCACCATCGGACCCGCCTCGGAATCGCCCGATATCCTGGAACGACTGGTGGCGGCGGGCATGGATGTCGCCCGCCTCAACTTCTCGCACGGCGACCACGCCTCCCATGCCGCCAAGATCCGCCACATCCGCCGCCTGGCCGCGCTGGCGGGGCGGCCGGTGGCCATCCTGCAGGATCTGGCGGGTCCCAAGGTCCGCATCGGCACCTTCGCGGAGGGCTCCGTCACCTTGCGCCCCGGCGACGAGTTCACCCTCACCGCCCGCGAGGTGCCGGGCGATGTGCACGAGGTCTCGCTGGGCTACAAGGGCCTGGCCCACGATGTCGAGGCCGGCGACACGCTGCTCCTGGCCGACGGCGCCCTGGAGCTGAAGGTGCTGGCGAGCACGGGGGAGGACATCCGCTGCCGGGTCGTCACCGGCGGGGAGCTGGGCTCGCGCAAGGGGATCAACCTGCCGTCGCGCAGCATCCGCGCCCCCATCCTGTCGGAGCAGGACCGGCGGGATCTGGCCTTCGGCCTGGAGCAGGGGGTGGATTACGTCGCCCTCTCCTTCGTGCGCAGCGCCGCCGATGTGGAGGAGGCGCGGGCCGTGATGGAGGGGTTGGGCGGCGCCTGTCCCCTCATCGCCAAGATCGAGAAGCACGAGGCCCTGGCCGAGATCGATGCCATCCTGGCCGCGGTGGAGGGCCTGATGGTGGCGCGGGGCGACCTGGGCGTCGACATCCCCCTGGAGGAGGTGCCCCGGGTGCAGAAGCTGCTCATCGAGAAGGCCAACCGCGCCGGCAAGCCGGTCATCACCGCCACCCAGATGCTGCGCTCCATGGTGGAATCCCCCCGCCCCACCCGGGCCGAGGTGGCGGACGTGGCCAACGCCATTCTGGACGGCACGGACGCGGTCATGCTCTCGGAGGAGACGGCGGCCGGCGCCTGGCCGGTGGTGGCCCTCGAGATGATGGACCGTGTGGCGCGGGCCACCGAGCGGGACTTCCCCCACCGCTTGTGGATGCGCCGCTTCTACCCGGAGGGGATCTGCGACCCGCCCCAGGCCGTGGCCCACGCCGCCTGCGACCTGGCCTGGCGCATTGGCGCGGCGGCCATCCTCACCTGCACCATGAGCGGCGGCACGGCCCGCCACGTGGCGCGTTACCGGCCGGCCCAATTGATCCTGGCCGCCACCCCGGACGAGGGCACCTGGCGGCGCCTGGCCCTCTGCTGGGGCTGCGTGCCGCTGCGCACCCGCCCCGAGGCGGGGCTGGACGAACTGATCGCCGCCGCCGAGGCGGCGGCCCGGGCCGCCGGTCTGGTGGGTCCGGGGGATCCCGTCGTCGTCACGGCCGGCCACCCCTTCCGCCAGCCGGGCACGACCAATCTCATCCGCGTCGATCTCTGTCCCCTGGAGGATCCAGCATGAGAATCTCCTTTCATGGCGCCGCCCGCACGGTGACCGGTTCCCGCCACCTGATCGAGGCCTGCGGCCGGCGCATCCTGCTCGACTGCGGCCTGATGCAGGGCAAGCGCAAGGATGCCTTCGCGGAGAACCGGCGCCCCTTGCCCGGCGGCCATCCCGACATCATCGTGCTTTCCCACGCCCACATCGACCATTCGGGCAATCTGCCCAGCCTGGTCAAGGACGGCTACGCCGGGGAGATCTGGGCCACCCCCGCCACCCGGGACTTGTGCACCCTCATGCTGCAGGACAGCGCCCACATCCAGGTGGGCGACGTGGCCTTCGTCAACAAGGTGCGCCGCCGCCAGGGCCGCGCCCCCTTCGAGCCGCTCTACACGCCGGAGGACGCCCGGGAGACGATGACCCTCTTCCGCGGCCTCGTCTACGGCCGCTGGCGGCAGATCGCGCCGGGGATCCGCCTGCGCTTCACCGACGCCGGCCACATGCTGGGCAGCGCCCACGTCTGGCTTGAGATCACGGAGGAGGGCGGTCCGCCCCGCACCCTGCTGTTCAGCGGCGACATCGGCCGCCGCGACATCCCCATCATCCGCGATCCAGAGCTGCCGGTGGAGGGCGCCGACATCCTGCTCATCGAGAGCACCTACGCCGGTCGCCACCACCCGCCCTACCCGGAGTCGGAGGCGGAACTGGAGCACATCATCCTGGAGGCCCACGCCGCGCGCAGCGTCGTGCTCATCCCGGCCTTCGCCGTGGGACGCACCCAGCAGCTGGTGGTGGCCCTCCACCGCCTGCACGACCGGGGCGCCATCCCCGGCATGCCCATCTTCGTGGACAGTCCGCTGGCCACCGACGTCACCGGCGTTTTCCGCCTGCATCCCGAGACCTACGACGAGGAGACGCTGGAGGCCCTTCACCGGCCGGGCAATCCCTTCAGCTTCCGCGCCCTGCGCTACACCCGCTCGGTGCAGGACTCCCAGCGCCTCAACGACCTGTCCGGCCCGGCCATCATCATCGCCTCCAGCGGCATGATCGAGCATGGCCGCATCCTGCACCACCTGCGCAACCGCATCATGAAGGAGGAGACGGTCCTGCTCATCACTGGCTGGCAGGCGCCCCACACCCTGGGCCGTCTGCTCCTGCAGGGGACGGACACGGTCTTCATCCACGGCGAGCCCTTCCCCGTGCGCTGCCGCATCCGCGAGCTGACCGGCTTCAGCGGCCACGCCGACCAGGAGGAGCTGGACGAGTGGGTGGGCTGCATGGCCAAGAAGCCGGCCCACGCCTTTGTCGTCCACGGCGAGGAGGAGGGGGCCATCGCCTTTGGCGCCCACCTGGCGAAGGAGTTCGGCATCGCCCATGTGCAGGTGCCCCGGCAGGGCGACCGCATCGATCTCTAGCCGCCTGCCTGGTTGGGCCTTCGATGGGATACACACCATGTCCGAGCGGCTGCCGGGTCCGCCGGTATTCCCCCCAGCGCCGACGGGGCAGGCTGTCCGCCCGCACCCATCCTTTCCGCTCAGATCATCCGCCGCCGCAAGGCGGCGATCCTGTCCAGGAGCGGGGGGTGGCTGTGGTGGAGCCAGACTGTGAAGGGATGGGGGGTCAGGTTGCTCAGGTTCTGCACCGCCAGCTTCTTCAGCGCCGTGATCATCTCGTCGGGCTTGGCCGTGGCGGCGGCAAAGGCGTCCGCCTCCAGCTCCTGGCGCCGGGCCAGGGCCTGGATCGCCACGCCGATCAGCGTGGCCAGGGGGGAGACGAGCAGGGCGAAGAAAACGAGGCCGGCGTGGATCGACCGCTGCTCCATGCGGAAGGCGGCGAAGAGTCCCTCATTGTCCAGGAAGAACGTGCAGAGCCAGCACCAGAAGCCCAGGGTGAGGAAGGAGGTGGCGATCCTCATCCAGACGTGGTGACGCTTGTGGTGCCCGATCTCGTGGGCCAGGACGGCGAGCAGCTCGCCCACGTCGAGGCGGGCCAGGATCGTGTCGTAGAGGGCGATGCGGCGGAAGCGGCCGAAGCCGGTGAAGTAGGCGTTGCCCTTGGTGGAGCGGCGCGAGCCGTCGATGGTGTAGATGCCTTTCATCTTGAAGGCGTGCTGGTGGGCGAAGCGCTCGATAGCGGATCTCAGCTCGCCCTCCGGCAGGGGGACGAACTTGTTGAAGAGGGGCAGGATGGTCACCGGCGCGACGAAGATCATGAGCAGGCTGAAGCCGATGATGGCCAGCCAGACCAGCAGCCAGGCCGTCGCGCCATAGGTCTGGAAGAGCCAGATGACGGCCGAGAGGACGAGACCGCCCAGGATGACCGCCAGCAGGAGGCCCTTGAGCTGGTCGACGACAAAGGTCCGGACCGTGCTGCGGTTGAAGCCGAAGCGCTCCTCGATGACGAAGGTGCGGATGAGGGCGAAGGGCAGGTCGATGATGGTGAGGAGGAGCATCAGGACGGCGAAGAAGAGCAGGCCGGTGGCCAGGGGCGGCCAGCCGGGAGTGCGGGCCACCTCGTCGACCAGATTGAAGCCGCCCAAGAGCAGGAAACCCAGCGTGAGCGGCAGCATGATGGTGGATCGGACCAGTGAAAGGCGATTGGTCGCCTTGGTGTAGAGCTGGCTCTTGGCATAGCTGTCCGCGTCATGGGAGCCTTCCATCTCGGCTGGTAGCTTCAGGGACAGGCCCTTCCAGTCCAGGATGATGGAGGTCGTGCTGAGCAGGTAGTCCAGCACCAGGATGGCGATGATGAGGAGCAGATAGCTTGTCATGACAACTCCCAGCCGGTTGATACCTGAATTGCCGACAGCATGATGGCGAACCAGGGCGAGAGGAGGAAAGCATGTGCGGCGCGAATGCAGACGGGGAGGGAGGCCGGCGACCAGCCGGGGGGGGACGGATGAGACGGGAGCCGCCCCCCTCCGCGCGGCGCGACGCCGCTTGGCTGCACGTGCCCGCCGCCGACTACGAGGCCCACATGGCGCACCCCGCCGTAGGACAGTCCGCCGTGCTGGCCGGGCTCCTGGCGGAAGCCGTGTCCCGGCAAGGACCCCGGCGGCGGCTGCTCTGCGGCTGCGCCACGGGCAACGGCCTGGAGGTCCTGACCGGCCGGAACCTGGAGCGGATCACCGCCGTGGACCTGCAGCCCGACTACCTGGATCTGGCCCGCGCCCGCCACGCCGCCGCCCTGCCGACCCTGGAACTGGTCCAGGCCGACCTGGAGGAATGGCGGCCGGAGGCCGGGGCCTACGACCTGATCTGGTGCGCCCTCCTCCTGGAATACCTGGACAGCGCTTCCTTCCTGCGGCGCATGGCGGACGCCCTGGCCGCGCAGGGCCGCCTGCACGTGGTCCTGCAACTGCCCGCCGCCGGCCAGCAGGCGGTCACGGCGACGCCCTTCACCACCCTGCGCGTGCTGGAGGATGCCATGCGTCTGGTGGATCCCCGCCGCCTGGCGACTGAGGCGGCCGCCGCCGGCCTCCGCTGCCTGGAAGAGCGGCGCCTGTCCCTGGCCAGCGGCAAGGCCTTCCACCTGGCCGTCTTCGCGGCCTGACGGCCAGGTGGGAACCTGGAGGCGGGGATGCGGCGTTTGCGCCGTCCTTTGATAGCATCAACAAAATTGGAGACACCCATGGACGCGACACCTGGACGTGCCGCAAGCCTCCCGCGGACGCCGGGGGGATTCGCCAACCAGCTGCGCACCGTCCTCCTGCTGGGAGCCCTCTCGGTGGTGCTGGTGCTCATCGGCGGCGCCCTGGGCAAAGCTTATCTGTGGCTCTTCACCGGCCTGGCCGTGGCCATGAACGTGGGCGCCTAATACTTCTCGGACAAGCTGGTGCTGCGCATGAACGGGGCGCGCGAGCTGCCTGAGCACGAACTGCCCGCTCTGCGCCGCATGGTGGGGGAGCTGGCCGCGCGGGCCGGCCTGCCCCTGCCGCGCCTCTTCGTCATCCACGATTCCCAGCCCAACGCCTTCGCCACGGGACGCAACCCGGAGCACGGCGTGGTGGCGGTCACCACCAGCCTCATGGCCCTGATGAACGAGCGCGAGCTGAAGGGCGTCATCGCCCATGAGCTGGCCCACATCCGCCACCGGGACATCCTGGTGGCTTCCGTGGCGGCCACCATCGCCGCCGCCGTGGCGATGATCGCCCAGGTGGGCCACTTCGCCATGCTCTTCGGCGGTCGCGACGATGAAGAGGAGGGCAACCCGCTGGGCGCCCTCCTGCTGATGATCGTGGCTCCCATCGCCGCCACCCTGATCCAGTTGGGCATCTCCCGCTCCCGCGAGTACCTGGCCGATGCCGGCGCCGCCCGCCTGACGGGGGATCCCGCGGGACTGGCCTCCGCCCTGGAGAAGCTGCGCCGGGGGGCCGAGCTGCATCCGCGCGAGCAGGCTCCGGCCACGGCCAGCCTCTTCATCATGAACCCGCTGGGCGGCGGGCGCCGCCTCGCCACCCTCTTCTCCACGCATCCGGCGGTGGAGGAGCGGGTGCGTCGGCTGCGTCAGATGACCCTGCTCCCGGAGGCCTGAGATGATGTCGATCCGACCCGCCGGCCAGCGGGGCCACGCCGACCACGGCTGGCTGGACAGCTGGCACAGCTTCTCCTTCGCCGATTACATCGATCCAGCCTGGATGGGCTATCGCGCCCTGCGCGTGCTCAACGAGGACCGGGTGGCGCCCGGGCGGGGCTTCGGCCTGCATCCGCACCGGGACATGGAGATCGTCACCTGGGTGCTGGCCGGCACCCTGCGCCACGAGGATTCGCTGGGCAACCGCTTCGACATCCGGCCGGGCGAGGCTCAGCGCATGAGCGCCGGCACAGGCATCCTGCACAGCGAGACCAACCCCTCCTCCACGGAGGAGGTCCATCTTCTGCAGATCTGGCTGCTGCCGGCGCGCCGGGGGTTGCCGCCGGGTTATGAGCAGCGTCCCCTGGGCGGCCCGCGCAGTGACGGCTGGCGTCTCCTGGCGGCTCCGGCTGGCGAAGGCGCGGCGGTGACGATCCAGGCCGACGCCCGCATCCTGGTGGGCGACCTGGCCGCGGGGCAAAGCCTGCGGTGGCCGCCCGCGCCGGGGCGCGGGCTGTGGCTCCAGGTGGCGGCCGGCCGCCTGGAGCTGGACGGCCAGGAGCTGGCCGCCGGCGACGGGGCCCATGGCGAAGAGGGGGGCGTCACGCTGGTGGGCCGGGAGACCGCCAGCCAGGTGCTGCTCTTCGACCTGGCCTGAGGCCGATCCCCCGGCTTTTCCACTGTCGCCGTGCTTCATTCATGGGGGCCGGTTGACGATATTCCCTGGCGCGTCCATCAGGTTCACGTCACATGACGTTCCCGCCAAGGCCACGGTCTGGACGCAGATCGGAAGGACATGGCCATGCAGTACCGGTCAGCCTCCACCCTCAATCCCGATCCCTACCGGGCTGGAATCCAGATTGGCGACGCTTTGCGCAGTGTGGATCCAGAAGTGATTCTGCTCTTCGCCTCCATCAGCTACGACCCGGATTTCTCCGAGTTCTTCTCCGGCCTGCAGGACGCCCTGGAAGGACGTTCCCCGCTGATCGTGGGGGGCACGGGGGACGGCATCTTCGAGCGCAACCTGGCCGCGGATTACGGGGTGTGTGCCCTGGGCATGAACTCGGGGGGCGCCGTGCGCTGGTCGACGGCCCTGAGGCGCGGCGTGGGTGGAGACTCCCGCAGCGCCTCCCGGGAGGCCGCCCGCGAGGCGGCGGCGGGGCTGGACGGCGATCCTGCCTTCTGCTTCGTCCTGGCGGATGGACTGCAGGCCGACGGCACGGAGGTGGTCGCCGGCCTGCGCGAGATCCTGGCGATCCCCTTCTTCGGCGGCTTGAGCGGCGATGATCGCAACTTCACGCGCAGCCGCATCTTCCATGGGGGGAGGGAGCACGAGGACGCCGTGGTGGTGCTGCTGGGTTCGGGTCCGCTGCCCTTCCTCCTGCAGGCGGCCAGCGGCTGGACCCCCATGGGCGAGGAGGGGGTGGTCGAGGAGGTGGCGGGCCGGCGCTTGGGCCGCATCTCGGGGCGGCCCGTGCGGGACTACATCTCGCAGCAGATCGGCCGCGTGATGGGCGCCACCGATCTGGGCGTGATGCCCTTGGCCGTGTACACGGACGAGCAACAGGGGCGCTTCTTCCTGCGCTCCTCGGCCGGGCTGGACGAGGGGGACGGCTCCACCACCCTCTTTGGCAGCCTGCCGGCCGGCATCCGGGTGAAGGTCTGCGCCGCCTCGCGCGAGGAGGTGCTGGACGGCGTGCGGGAGGCGGTGGCGAGCCTGAAACCCTGGCCCAGCGGTTTCCAGCCGGGCGCCGCCGTGCTGATCAGCTGCGCCGGACGGAAGTGGTACTTGGAGGACACGGGCCGCCGGGAGTTGGAAGCCTTCCAGCAAAGCCTGGGCCTGGACCTGCCCCTGGTCGGCATCCCCTCCTTCGGCGAGATCGGACCCTTCCGCCTGGCTGACGGCCGCACCACGCCCCCTTGCTTCCACAACGTCACCTTCGTTCTCTGCCTGCTGGGAGCCTGAGGATGGACGGGCGCCTGTTCAGCCTGGTGATGCCACCCCCGCCCGGCTTCGCCATCTGCCACGAGTTCGTCCGGCGGGAGTTCCGCACCAGCCCCTTCGCCCTGCTGGTGAGAACAGAGAAGGACGGGCGGGTCTTCCTGGGTGATCTGCTGCCCAAACTGAGCGGCATCGTGGTCACGGTGGGGGTCGAGCCGGCCTGGACCGCCTGGCATGACCACTTCTTCCATTTCCAGGTGAGCGCCGATGCGCTGCCCCACTTGGCCCCGGTCGTGCGGCCGGTCCTCCACCTGCTGGAGAAGCTGCGGGAAAGCGCCGATGAGCAAACCCTGCTCCAGTTGGAGTTGAAGCGGGCCATCGAGAGCCGGAACCGCATGGTGGACGAGTTCGACCACAACCGGACCGGCCTGCTGCGCGAGATCGACGAACGGCGCCAGGCCCAGCGGCGCTTGGAGGAGTCCGAAGGCCGCCTGAGCAGCATCTACGACGCATCCCCCGACGGCATCCTCGTGCTGGACCTGGAGACGGGCCGCTTCGTCTCCGGCAACGCCCGCATCTGCCAAATGCTGGGCTGCGGCCAGGACGATCTGCCCCACCTGGGGGTGGAGGACATCCATCCGCCGGAGGCTTTGCCCGCCATCCGGGAGGTGCTGGCCGACCAGGCCCGCGGCAGCCAGCGGGTGGCGGTGGACATTCCCCTGCTTCGCCGTGACGGCAGCCGGTTCTTCACCGACATCAATGCCCAGACAATGCAACTGGGGGGGCGCCCGCACCTGGTGGGCCTCTTCCGCGACGCCACCGCGAGGAGAAGTTTGGAGGAGGAGCGCCGCCAGCTCCAGGACCAGCTTCTGCAGTCGCGCAAGATGGAATCGGTGGGACGCCTGGCCGGCGGCGTCGCCCATGACTTCAACAACATGTTGGGGGTCATCATCGGCTTCACCGATCTCCTTCTCTCCCAGGTGCCGCCGGGAGCGCCCACCCGGCACGAGATCGAGGAGATCCGCAGCGCCGCCCAACGCTCGGCGGAGTTGACCCGCCAGCTGCTGGCCTTTGCCCGCAAGCAGCCCGTCATGCCCCGCGTGCTGGACCTGCGCCTGACGGTGGACGGCATGCTGGGGCTGCTGGGGCGCCTCATCGGCCCGCGCATCCACCTCTCCTGGACCGCGGACGAGGATCTCTGGCCGGTCAGGCTGGACATCACCCAGGTGAACCAGGTTCTCACCAACCTCTGCGTCAACGCGCGGGATGCCCTGGGCGGCAACGGCCGCATCGAGCTGGAGGCGGCCAACCTGCACCTGGACCCGGCCGCCTGCGCCGCGATGCCCGATGCCCAGCCCGGCGATTATGTGCGGCTGAGGGTGTGCGACGAGGGCGAGGGCATGTCGCCCGAAGTGCTGCAGCACCTCTTCGAACCCTTCTTCACGACCAAGGAGCTGGGACGGGGGACGGGCATGGGCCTGGCCACCGTCTATGGCATCGTCCGGCAGAACAAGGGCTTCATCGTCGTGAAGAGCGCGCCCGGACAGGGCACCTGCGTGGATGTCCACCTGCCGCGCCACGCGCCGGAAGGGAAAGTGGATCCGGCTTCGGACCCGCCGCCGGGCAGTGCCCGGAACCAGGGTGCGATGGTGCTGCTGGTGGAGGATGAGCCGCGCCTGCTCGCCATGTGCCGGCGACTGCTGGATGGCATGGGCTGCCGCGTGCTGGCGGCGGGAACGCCCGGCGAGGCGCTCCGCCTGGCCCAGGAGCACAACGGACACCTGCACCTGCTGGTCACGGATGTGATGATGCCGGAGATGAACGGGCGTGAGCTGGCCGACAAGCTGCACGCCACTCATCCGAAGCTGCGCTGCCTCTTCATGTCTGGCTACTCGGCGGATGTCCTGACGGCCAACCTGGGGTCGGTGTCAGGCTGCCGCTTCCTGCAGAAGCCCTTCTCCTTGCAACAATTCAGCACGGCCGTGCGACAGGCCCTGGACGAGGCGCCGACGGGCGCATGAGGCGCGTCCGGCCTTGACCGCGAACACGGCAATGGGACTTGATGTAAGCCGGGACGATCAGGACGCTCATTGTCAGCCAGCAACTGGTATTTGTCGTCATGATCTGGCACCGTGCCCTGTGCAAATACCGTGAGTCCAACTGGAGCTTCCATTTCGAATTCTCTCATTGCTCCCCCAAATGCCCATCGGTACTTCTGTTGCCCTCACAACCTAGCGTGACAAAATCTGAATTTCGTGTTGCTCAGACAGCGGCAATCACGATCCTCACGTCTCACAGCGGCTCTGTTCCCTCGTTCAGTATCGCCAAGTACCGGCTGTAAGCGAACACCCGGTCGCGTCGACGGCCCGTGAGTTCACGCAGGATGCCCAGTTTCCCCAACGCATCGATTTGCTTGGCAGCCGTCGGGTAGGTGACGCCCGTGCGAGCGGCCAAATCACTGACTGTGACCACAGGCCGTGCGCGCAGGGCGTCGAAGACCCGCAGGGTGCCGGCGGCTTGGCGGCCCAGGCCGCGGACACGGGCGGTGTCCTCCTGAAAGAGGGCCAGCAAGCGATGTGCCGTCTCCACGGCGCCACTGGCAGTCTGCTCCGTGCCTTCGATGAAGAAGTCCAGCCAGGCCTCCCAGTCTCCATCCAGCCGCACGGCGTCCAGCAGCCGGTAATACTCGGCGCGGTGCTGCTTGAAGAAGAGACTCAGGTAGAGGAGCGGCTGCCGCAGCACCTGGGCATCGTGCAGCATCAGCGCGATGAGCAGGCGGCCCACGCGGCCGTTGCCGTCCAGGAAGGGGTGGATGGTCTCGAACTGCACATGGGTCAGGGCCACCTTCACGAGGATGGGCAGGCCGCTTGCTTCCTCGTGAATGAAGCGTTCCAGCGCCGCCACACAGTCCTCGACCCGGTTGGCAGGTGGCGGCACGTAGCGGGCGTTGCCGGGGCGCGTGCCGCCGATCCAGTTCTGGCTGCGGCGATACTCACCCGGCATCTTGTCGGCCCCACGCCCGCGAGCGAGGAGCACGCCGTGGACCTCGCGCAGCAGGCGGCTGGAGAGCGGAAACCCATCGCCCAGACGCATCAACCCGTGCTCCAGCGCCGCGACGTAGTTGGACACGTCCACCACATCATCAATGGGCACGCCCGGGGCTTCCTCCAGCTCGAAGAGGAGAAGCTCGGAGAGCGAGGACTGCGTGCCCTCGATCTGGGAGGAGAGCACGGCTTCTCGCCGCACATAGGCGTAGAGAAACAGGTCAGGGTCAGGTAGCAAGGCAGCAATGCCATCGAGCCTTCCACAGGCGAGCTGGGCTTGTTCCAGCCGGCGCTGGCGCAGGCCGGTGAGATCGATGGGCTGTTCGGGCGGAAGCGGAGCGGGCACGAAGGCTTGAACCTGCTCACCTGCGACGGCGGTGGACTCATAGTGACCGGTCAATCCACGATGCATCGGGTTGTCCTCCTGATCACGCTCGCTTGAATAGCAAACGATGCTATTAAATCAAATCGATTCTTGCTTTAATATCCCACGAGCCCAGGATCATCTCCTCCCGGCGCACCTTCGGGGCGGATTTGGACTGGCGCTGGTTGCACGCTCCATCTGAAGCCCGCATGAAGCCCGCAGTTTCACGCTGATGGCGCATGGGGAAGGCCCAACGGTGGTACCGTCGGCCAGGTGGGACCTGGGTGGGAATGAAATCAAAAAGGGATCCGCCTCGCGGCGGAACCCTTTGACCTTCAAACTCCTGAGGAGGGACTTGAACCCCCAACCTAGTGGTTAACAGATAAGAAACCACTCGGTTTGACTCCTCCAGACTCGTCCAGCCTTCTCCATAATTATCAATCATATCAAAGACTTCGCCTCTGGCGACTTGTTAAGAGAACGCAAGTTATCCATACTCATGCAGGCTAGAAAAGGAGACAGGAAGGAGACAGGGTCAACCGTTTGGTTCGTCTCCTCGAATAATTAAACGGTTGAAACGGCCAGGATCGGGGGACACAGTGCGGCGAATTCGGTTTACCCAAAAGGCCCTGGAAGAGCTCAAAACGGACCTCCCGCGGGAGTGGATCTATGATGAGCAGGTCCCATTGCTTGCGCTGATGATCACCAAGAGCGGCGGGAAGTCCTTCTACGTCGTCAAGACACGGGAAGGGAAACGGAACTTCGTTCGCATCGGATCCGCAAATGAAATCCCGATCCCAGCGGCTAGGCGGATGGCCGCTGAGACCCTCTTGAAGATGGCGGCTGGGGAAGTGGTCGGGGCCCCGAAGAAGAGGGCGGTGCGCGTTGCTGCGCACACCCTTGAAGATGCCTACGAGGAATACCACCGCTACCTGGAGCACCACCGCAAGGCGAATTCCATCGCGCAATACGAGCGGCTGTGGATGAAGCACTTGAAGCCTTGGGCCGGCAAGCGCGCCATGCGAGAGGTCCGCAGGCGCGAGGTCGTCGAGCTGCATCAGGAGGTTGGCGAGCACAACGGCCACCACCTTGCCAACCGCGTGGTCGCCTTCTTGCGCGCCATCATCAACCGCTCCATCCGCGAGCACGAGCTGGACATTCCCAACCCGGCGAACGCCATCACGTTCTACCGAGAGGACCGTCGGTCCAGGCGACTGATGCCCGAGGAGCTCCCGGCCTTTTTCCAGGCCGTACGTGATGAGCCGAATGAGGACATCCGCGATTTCGTGCTCATTGCCTTCTTCACGGGCGCGCGCAAGTCCAACGTGCTCACGATGCGTTGGCAGGATGTCTCACTGGACCGAGGGCTCTGGGTGGTGCCAGCCGGGGACTCGAAGAACAGCAAGGAGCTGGACGTGGTCCTGACCGAACGCGTGGTGGAGATCCTGCGCGCCCGTCTTGCCAACACCCAGGGCCTCTACGTCTTCCCAGGGCGCCGCGGCGTGCCGCACATGATGGATCCCAAGATCGGCTGGATGCGGATCTGCGAGAGGGCCGGACTTCAAGGCCTGCACATGCACGACCTGCGGCGCAGCCTCGCCTCCTTCCAGATCGACACAGGGTCACCGCTGGAGATCATCCAAAAAACGCTGGGGCATGAGTCCAAGACCACGACCGAGATCTACGCCAGGCTGGCCCTGGATCCCGTGCGGGTGAGTCTGGAGCGGGCCATGGAAGAGATCTTGAAGTCCGAGACGAAGTAGCCATCGAAATGCTGCCGACTTGTATCACGGATATCAACATGCATAACCTGCGCTGCAGCCTTGCGTCCTTCCAGACGACACCGGCACGCCGCTGGAGGTGATCAAAAAGACTCTGGGCCATGAGTCAAAAGTGACGTCGGAGATCTACGCTAGGATGCCGCTGGAGCCTGTACGGGTTAGCCTGGAGCGGGCGAAGGAAAAGACTTTGAAACCACAGCAGTAGTAGCTTGACTGGCAGGGCGCTTCATATCAAACGCCTACCATTCAACATGGCGCATGTTTTATTGCCCTGAAGTAAACTCTGAGTTCTTGCCGGTCCGTGCGCGCCCCTCAGGCAAAGGCGGATTATGACAGCGCAGGTCTTAACCAGGCCTTCCCCTCCATCCGTCACGACGGCGAGTCTGCACATATCGTGTAAAGCCCTTCCTCTCATGCCACCTTTGCGCACCTTCTCTCGGGCGGATCAGGGGGATGTCCTAGTCGAAAAAGGTCCCGAGGGGGCTTTTCGAGACTGTTCAATCCTTAGCCAACCAAGCAGACGTGGTCCATTTGCACTTGGCGCGGGACAGCTCGGATGAACAGGGAGCATTCACGATGAGACTCAGCAAAGCTCGCATCTGCAAGTACCGTAGCATCCGTGACACCGGCGAGTTCGAGATCGAGACGGGGAAGACGATCCTCGTCGGACCGAATGAAGCTGGGAAGACGGTAATCCTCCAGGCGCTTCAGCAACTGAACGCGCCGAAAGGGAGCGAGAGATTCGAACCGCTTCGTGACTATCCGCGATCCGAGTACAACAAAGACATCGGCCGCGGGGCTACCGATCCATCCGCAATCACAGTCGTCGAAGGTCACTTCACGCTGGAGCCGAGCGACCTGGATGGCCTTCCGGATGGCTACGAGGGATGCACCTTCGTCTGCGGCCGCAAGCTTGACAACAACTCTTGGCACAAGATCGACGGAGGGCCAGCTGTCCCCAACTATGGCGCGTTATCGAAGGACCTAACGCGGCTGGGTGCGCACATCGATAAGCGCAAGGGCGCCGCCGACCCTGCGCCCAGCGCGGCGCTCACTGAACTCGTAAAGGAATGGACCGACACCACGAGCATGGAGGGTGATCGCGCGGCGAAGCTCAAGGCATGGCTGGAGGGCGCGCTTTCGTTGATCGACGAACAGGACCAGCCTGAGGAGGAGCGCTACGACCGCCTTTTAAGGTCGTGCAAGGTGGCGGATGAACGCGCGGTGGCACTCAAACACTTGGCTGGACGCCTGCCCCTGTTCATCCTGTTCAACAACTACTTCCGCGTGCGCCCCCGTATTCACTTGGAACACCTCGCACAGCGCTTGCAGAGTGGCGTACTTGATGACAAACAGTACGACTACGGGAATCTGTGCCTGCTCAAGCTGCTCGGGTTCACCGCGAAGGAGCTTGCTGACCTCGGGAACGCCCCGAAACCCGCTCCCGGAGATGCGGCAGCGCTCCAAGCGTACCAGGACAACCTCGACAAGCGCGACTATCAACTCAACGCAGCGAGCGTTCAACTCACCGAAGAAATCGTCTCGGCTTGGAATCCGAATCCGGACCGCCCGGAAGCAAGCAAACTCCGGATCAAGGCGGACGGTCAATACCTCAAGGTCGTGGTCGAGGATGAGCTGGGCGTTGAGATCGAGCTGGATCAACGGTCCGAAGGCTTTCAGTGGCTCGTATCGTTCTTCGTTGTGTTCTTCGCGGAAGCCGCAGACAGGCACCAGAACGCGATCCTGCTACTCGATGAGCCAGGTCTGCACCTGCACGGGCTCAAGCAGCGGGACTTCCGAGAGACCATCTCCCGCCTCGCCGATAAGAATCAGACACTCTACACAACACACTCGCCGTTCCTCGTCGGCCCGGGCGAGCTTGACATGGTGCGCGTGGTGGACATGCCGGACCGCAAGGTCGGAACCAGGGTCCATGATACGCTATCGTCGGGCGATCCGGCCGCGCTGTTGCCGCTCCAGGAGGCCCTCGGCTACGACCTTGCGCAGAGCCTCTTCTCTCAGACGAGGAATCTCGTCCTGGAGGGCCTGACGGACTACTGGTACTTGGATGCCGTTGCGCAGCTCCTTCGCGGCGCGGGTGCAGTGGACCTCGACGAGAAGATCGCGCTCATCTTCGCCAACAGCGCAGGGAAGGTCGTGTACTACGCGACCATCCTGCACGCCCACAAATTGAAGGTCGCAGCTCTGCTGGACTCTGACGCGGCTGGTGATCAAGCGGCGCAGCAAGATACGCTCGTTCACACGCTGGGAAACAAGAAGATTCTCCGGACGAAGGATACATACACGGGAAAGGTCACTAAGCCGGAGATCGAGGATTTGCTCCGGGAGACCTTAGTGAAGATCGCTTTCGATGATCTGGGCTGGGATGTCAAGGCGACTGCCGCGTCGCAAGATGTTCGCCCAATTGCGGACATCTTCGCGGATAAGATCAGTGGCTTCTCGAAATACAAGCTCGCCAAGGCGTTTTTGCGCTGGACACGGGAACACGAGGCGTCCGACCTAACCGAGGAAGAGCGCACTCAGTGGAAGAAACTGATCGAGGCAATAAACAAGGCTCTCAAGTAGGGGCGGTGGAATGACTGGGACGTTCGCGTTATCGTCATACGCGCGGGTGTCCCAAAACCGGTTGTAGCGGATGGCGCTGAGCGCCGCCACTGAACCGGAGCGTTAGATTCACGGAGAGAGAATGGGTCAGAATCCTCAGGACTCACTTGGACAAGATCCCGATAGTCACAGCTTTGAACTAGCCAAATCCTTTCACAGTCAATTTGCGGAGAACCAAAATCACCATCAAACAATATTTTTACAACTTCTCACGCTCTTACTAACCATATTTGCTGGAAACGGATATTTGTACTCTAAATTAATAGATGATAAATCTTTTAATTTCATTGTTGAGACAATATATTTCTTCCTTCTTATATCGAGTGCCATTCTTACACTTGGGATGGCGCTTGTGTTAAATATGGGATATAATTTCCGTAGAGATCAACTTGCGACTTGTTTAATCAGAAAAAGAGCTAAGGCGATGACCAATTGCATAGATACTACATATTTTCTCGCCTCATTCAATCCTTCAAAACATACTGGCCTAATTTCTTGGGTTCCGGGCTTCCAATTCATCTTCTTTTTATTTCTCTTCTTGCTAAAACCGTTTCTCATTACCGGGGTTGTATTCGGTAGTATGACACAGCCATGTTCTTGCACATTCACTGTATTGATGTCAATATCGCTTTTTATTTCTATTCTGAGTATAACTTTGGATATGTTTCTATTTTGTTTTTTCAAACATAAATGGACTAAATTTGCACATGATAATTCCATAAGAATTGATTAGGGATGATCATCACTTGGAATCATTGCTCTCAGCCAACTTTACGCCCGTCACGGCGCTTGCAGTCAGACTTGAGACAAACGTCGGTAGGAAATGGCAAGCGCCGCGCCATGCGCGTCGCGGCTGAAGCCACCGTTATACGCATGATGGAGAGCGAGGCAGTGAGCGAAATACTCGATAATGCAGTTGATTCGCTGGAGTTCGGAATTGGCATCTGGTTACATGGCGAATACGAAACGGCGCCAAAGCATGCGATTCTGAACATATTTCACGCCGTTGAGCTTCTTCTCAAAGAACGTTTGTTTCGCGTACATTATTTACTAATCTACAAAAATATCGATAAGCCAATTTCGGATGAATCAAACACCGTTGGTCTCGAGGATGTGTTGGCGAGATTTTTCAATTTAGGTATTGTATTGTCAGATGATGACATAAAGACATTAAGAGATTTAAAGAGGCGTCGTAATCGTATTGAGCATCACATTTTTAAAGTTGACCCAAGCCACAAGTTATCCGTTGGAAAGGCGTTGAAGTTCATATATTATTTCTTGCGTGATCATCTAGGAACCGAACTTGAAGATGTTCTTTCTGAAGAGGATATATATAATAAAGTCAGTCAGGAGATATTTGATTATGAAGAACAACTGTGCGAGGCATTAAGAGAAGTTGCACTTGAGACTACTCCAAAATCTAAAGACGATCTAGTATCTATGCCTCCATGTGGCACTTGTCCAGATTGCGGCAATGAAACAATTGTTATTGGATCATCGAGAGGTGATTATTGCTTTTTGTGTAGAGAAGAGAAATCGATGGAGCAATGTCCAATTTGCGAAAAATATGTAGGATTCAAAGAACTTGAAAGTTATGAGATATGCGCCAATTGTGAAGAAAGAAGATGGGCGAAGTAAAAGCGTATAACACTGCTTAAAGCCGACTTTGCACCTGTCACGGCGCTTGCAGTCGGAAGCGAAAGTAAACGTCGGTTTGAAAAGGCAAGCGCCGCGCCAGGTGCGTCGCGGCTGAAGCCACCGTTAGGTTGCAATGAGCAATTACACTCTCGGAGGATCCATGAACGATAGAGTCCGTTCCAATCCTAGAATTTCAGTGAACAAGCTTGGCGAGTACATGGTAGCGTCAGCTGCAAGACGGCGCGGCCTTGTTCGCGATCAGAAGCGACCGCGTGATTTCATCGTGGCACGGTACAGCGATGCTTACACTGCCATCCGTGAGTTTCTGGTCAGCGGCGGTGCAGATTTCTCCTCTCTCGATCGTGCGATTTCACGACTTGAGACAGCAAGCACAACAAGCGAGTGGCAGGAGCAGGACCGTCAGCTTTCGATCGAGGCGATCGAAGCTTTCATTGATCTCAGCGACAGCCTTGATCTGGCAAATTTCAGAGCTACTGCGACCGAAGGTGACGCGCCTCAACTGACGATCGCGGGTGTATCAGTAAGCGTCAGGCCTGAGCTTCTTCTACAGGGAACACGCCCTGATGGTAACTCAACTGCTGGCGCGATCAAGCTTTGCATTGCGAAGAACTCGCCACTCGGCATTGATGCTGGACATTATGTGGCTACTGTAGTTCATCAGTACCTTACAGATTGTCTTCGTCCTGCCGCCCTTCTTGAACCAAGCGCCTGCATCGTTCTGGATCTGTTTGCGCGCGAGATCTACGTCGCACCGAGATCATTCAAGCGCAAGCGAACAGACATAGAGGCTGCTTGTGAGGAAATTGCACGAGCGTGGTCTGCTGTGTAACATGCAACCTAACATCGCTTGCAGCCGACTTTGCGCCTGTCACGGCGCTTGCAGTCGGAATTGAAGCAAACGTCGGTAGGAGAAAGGCAAGCGCCGCGCCAGGCGCGTCGCGGCTGAAGCCACCGCTAGCCATATCAGAAACCCTCTGACACAAATGATTCGGAAAAACTTCGGATGGACAGTGAACTTGTGGAGCCATCATGTCGAGTGCGATTGAAATTGCATATGTGCGTACGCTTTCTAAAGCTGAGGACAGGAAGGACAAAAGGAAGATCGTTCGAGTTGCAAATACTGTATTACAGGAGTTAGGTGGCCGAGGAAAGTGGCTGAAAATCTCTAACTCTAATCGCAGAATCTATCGCCAATGTTATGGAGGCGGAAATGTTTCGGGTCTATCAGCAGATACAATTGAATTGGATTACGATGGATTATCTGAGCTTGGATTAGTTAAGAATTGTGGGAGGGAGATTGTCAAGCTCTTGCCAGTAAGTTCGTTCATCGGTCAATTGAATCATCCGGATGATAAGCACAGATGGGTGATTAGGGTAAGCATATTGGCCATCATTATGGGCATCATAATTTCATTGATAACATTAAAATTTGCAAATGGCTAACATTGCTTGCAGCCGACTTTGCGCTTGGTCACGGCGCTTGCGAGCTGGACTTGATGGAACGTCAGAGGGGAACAGGCAAGCGCCGCGCCAGGCGCGTCGCGGCTGGTGCCACCGTTAGGCTGAGTCAATTATCACCATCAGGGAGCTCACGATGTTCAATATTCTAGTTTCGGGAACTATAGATAGCTGGGAAAACGGAGAATATACTTTCGAAAGAGGCAGAGTGGCGATTGAATACACTTCGAATGAGCTCAGTGAGCGATATAGAGAGCTAGATGCTACCGCAATTGAAGAACTGCAGAACTTCCCTACTCTTTTCATGATAGAGCGCGAAGAAGGGGCCTCTCATATAGGTAAAATCTTGAGTATAGTAACCGCTGGACAAAGAGTTACTATCAGATTCGAAATGGACGAGTCGATTCCGGCCTTAGATGTTGGCACTATTGACAGAGTAAGAGCAAGTCTTGATATTGGTCGATGGGAACTCTACAGAACTCATTGGGCCGTCAAAAATGTGGATTTGGTGAGTGTCTTAATTCAAAATGAGATAATAAGTGAAGAGGTAGCACGTTCGTCAAATGTTTTCAGATCATACTATTTTGAGCCGACCAGAGCAGCGATCACAGGTGAAGCAGAACCTCTTCAAAGAAGAAGAGTATTTCTGGTCCACGGCCAAGACGAGATCGCCAAACTTGATGTGAAGAACTTTTTGGTAGCGATTGGATTAGATCCTGTAATAATGCAGGCTCAGGCGAGCGCTGGCATGACGATTATTGAGAAATTGGAGGCGAATGCTGACGTTATATTTGCTGTAATATTATACACGCCGTGTGATATGGGAGCAAGGTACTTCAGTCTGAATCTGAATTTGAGAGCTAGGCAAAATGTAGTATTTGAGCATGGGTTCTTTACGGCTAAACTAGGTCGAAGTCGTGTTGTAGCCTTGAAAAGAAACGGAGTCGAACTCCCTAATGACTTCAGCGGAGTCATATTTGTCGAATTTGATGATAGTAATAGGTGGAAATCAGAACTTGTGCGAGAAATGAATGCGGTCGGTCTCGAGGTGCGTGAACCAGCCTAACACTGCTTGCAGCCGACTTTGCGCCTGTCACGGCGCTTGCAGTCGGAAGGGATAACGAAGCGCTGGTGGGAGAAGGCAAGCGCCGCGCCAAACGCGTCGCGGCTGAAGCCACCGTTAGGTCTATCAAAACTACGGAAAGCTCATGAGCTACGATCTGAGTAAAGTCGCAAGAGCACTAACGGAGTCTCAACAGTTTGCTGAACCGGGCATGAACTTGTCCGATCCGAAAACCAATTTGCGAGTTATTTCTTCTCAAGACCACGGATCAATTACAATCAGGGACAATGGATGTATCTTGTTTAATGAAGCTGTTCATGAGCTATTAAAAGATGAAGACCTCGCAGAACTTGTGGGACAAGAAGCAATAGAAAACGAAGTGAAAAAATTGGTGATCGCTAAGTATTTTAGTGATAATCGCACAATTGATCGTGAAGAGATAAAAACGAGCATTATCAAAAGAGTCAAAGAAGATATTGGAGACTGGATCGTATTTCACCCCATAATAAATCTGGACATGAAAGGTGCATTTGAGATAGGTGCCATTCGTTTCTTGCCGCTAGAGATGGCTTTAGCTGAATCAACAAGATGCGTGATGAGTTATGCATTCCCTGGAGAGGCTGACGATCAGGAATCTCAAAGAGGACTAGGGCTAAGATGCATACATATGGCAATAGGGAACGGCAATTGCTACGCCAGGGTGGTTGTGCGAGCTCACAAGCAGCAGTGCATTAATCACTCTAAAATAATGGTCGAATATATAATCAATGCTGTTCGTGCATTTTCATCAATGTTCTATAATTACTCTGAGAAGAGGATTTTCGGCTTACCTGAAGAGGTTAGTTCAAATCGGTCATGGACAATTTCAATTGGTACACCAAGTGGGTCCTTCAATACGACAAACGAATTGCATGGATTTGAGCGGCCATTTGTTTTTGACAAGGATGTTTACGCTAGATTGTGTAAAGTTATAAATATTAGCAAATTAGTTGCTCCACTATCGAGAGTAAGAAAAACCTGGAATTCTCTAGAATCGGCAACTCTAAGTGCCGCTATTTCCCTCGGAAGATCAGTAGTTGCTCCTAGACTGGATCAAGCCTTTCTCGGTTGTGCCATTGCAATTGAGAGATTGTTGATACCGGACGGAAGTGAATCTACCGTGGAACGCTTTTCAGATAGATTGGCATTATTAATAGGCAATAACAAAGATCAGCGTATGCAAATTGCCAAATCAGCGAGAAGATTGTATGACTTACGATCTAGGATAGTGCACGCCGCCTACACAAGCATTGAACGTTCAGATCATTTAGAGTTAGAAAGGCTCGCTATCTACGCACTTTTGGCGGTTATAAATGATGAAACTGTTTATGTTTTGCATGAAGCATTCTGCCTTCAATTAAATGCGAAAAAATATGAATGACACATTTCAAAAAGATCTAACACTTATGAGGTCTCCAGAGTCAAGGGCGCGCAAGGGCCCCTTCCGACTTTTCTTCGGTTCTTTGATGCGAAGGGATTGAGGCGAATCCCGACTTGGTTTCATTGGCAGGCACAGGGTGGGAATCCTGCACCAAACACCTATTGAGGGTCACGAATCGGCAGTGCCGATCCGGCAAGAGCCGTGCTCTTGGCGCCCTAGAAATCCATCGGTGCCCACGTACCGGCCTTGTCACTGCTTGGGCTCGGCGGTTGCCGTCCAGTTTGTTGCAGGCTCGGGGATGGGGCAGGATCCTTTCCTCAATCCCTTCCGGCTTTGGATCGGGTGGCCCGCCAATCACTGCTGGGGCTCGGGGCCTTGTGTCCGAAGACCGCGGTCGGGGTCGTGGCCCCAGGGTTGTCGATCCGGTTCTCCAGGAATCGGATCGGCGGTCGTCGCCGGTTCGCCCCTTGTCGTCCAGTTAGACGTCGGGCTGGGCCGCCCGAGATCGATCACGCCGCCAGGAAGCGGGCCCGATCGAAGGTTTCGCTGCGTTTCAACATGTGGTAGACGGTCCTTCCAATTCGATGGGCCAGGATGGACAGGGACTTGCCCTTGCCATGCTTCTTGACCAAGCGGTTTCGGTAGGTGCGGATTCCGGCATCGAGGCGCAGCTGGCTGACGGCGGCTTCGGAGAAGGCCCACTTCAAGAAGGGGTTGCCGATCTTGCGGCCGCCGGACCCGCTCCTCTTTCCGCCGGATTCATGGGCACAGGCCACGAGCCGGGCATAAGAGACGAAGTCCTGGACGCGGGGAAAGCGGGTCAGGTCATGGATCTCGTACATGATGGTCATGGCCAGGATGGGACCGATGCCGGGGACGGTGCGCAAGAGGTCCAGCGTGCGGGGTTGATCGGCCTGCGCCTTGACCAGAAGTTCGCGCTCCAAGGTGGTGATCTGCTGGTCCAGGAATTGGATGATGTCAATGTCCAGCTCCACGGCGCGGCGGGTCATGGGATCGTGAAGGCGCTCGATCACCTGAGGCGCGGCGGCGCGGCGTCTGCCGCTCAAGGCCAGGGCCGAGAGGTTGGCCTGGCTGTTGGTGTTGGCGACATGGGCCAAGAGGTCGGCGCGGAAGCGGACCAGGTTGGTGCGGCGGCGCAAGAGATCGCGCGTGGAGCGCATGCCGGCGGGGTAGGCGTAGGCCATGGGAAAGGCCCCGCTTCTCAAGAGGACGGCGAGTTTCCTGGCGTCCAGCTTGTCGTTCTTGGCTTTGGCACCGTGGATGGCTTTCATGTAGAGGGCGTGGCCGAGAACAAAGGCGATGCCTTCGGCGTGGCAGAGATCCGCCAGCCAGTACCATGTGAACATGCACTCGGCGCCGACGACGAGGTCGTCACGAAAGGGCGCGATGGCGTCCAGGAAGGCCGCCGGGTCGGCGGGCAGATTCTGGTGCAAGCGGATTTCACCGGCCGAGTCCAGCATGCAGAGATACATGGTGCTGGCGTGCAAGTCGACTCCGCAGGTGAACGTGTGCTGGCCTGGGTAGAATCGCATGGTCTCCTCCTTTCTGGGTTGGGATACCCCACGCGTATCGGGTGATGCGCGCAGGGAGGAGACCTCTATGAAGATCACTGCTTGCAGCCGACTTTGCGCCTGTCACGGCGCTTGCAGTCGGAAGGGATAAGAAACGTCGGTAGGAAAGGACAAGCGTCGCGCCAGGCGCGTCGCGGCTGATGCTGCGGAGCCAATGTCCTCGCCAACTTCTCCTTCAGTGCTGACGTACAAAGCCGCAGCGTTCGCCTAAGCACTTGATCACATTGAAAATTGGCTTCTCGAAAACCGCGCAGCCGCTGCTGGAGCGGGCTGTAGGCCATACCGAGCACGGTTTGCAGAAGACTTGCCTCGGAAGCCCCCGTCCATCAACGGGGCCTCCGGTTCGTGTTTCACCCCCTCGTATCTTGGCTCCCGTAGCCTCACACGAGCCGCACGCCTGGAGCCAATCATGTCTTGCCCGAATAGATTCCAGCCCCCCGCCGATCATCGGCGCGTTCATCATTGCGCCCTCTCCCGATCCGTTCTGCTGATCCTCTTCTAACCCGGACCGACAGTCAAGGCCTGGCTGATTACCAGGCTTAAGCAGGGACTTGTCCGCCCGGGCTTCCTCATGCCCAATCCATTCCCGTGAAATGCACGGGTCGGGTGATCCATGTCTGTGGGTCTCCTGGGCGGACTCTGTCCACACCCACAACTCTGTCGGCCCGGCGCGCACCAGCGCCCGGGTCTTGATCATGCCTCCTGGCGGCTACGCGCCGGCGCTGACCCAGCGCTGGAGCCATCATGCTGCCCACCAGACAAGACGCCTTCACACCCGCGTCCACCACCAACTACCTCGCCCTCGCGGCTCGCGAGCCGGCTTTGCCGCCCACGTTGTCGGACTTCCTGGCTCTGCTGGGACCAGCAGCCAAGACTCAACAACAGGCTCGTCACGCGGCCCTTTCCGCCTGCATTCGCCACCTGCAGGCGGGCATGCCGGAAGCCGCCAGCATCCAACTCTGGCTGCTCGTCTCCTACGCCCCGGCACTGCAGGCCTTGGCTGGTCGCTATCGCATGACGGGCAGCAGCCTGGAAGAGACCGAGAGCTCCGTGATCATGGCGTTTCTGGAAACCCTGATGGGACTGGGGGAAGGGCGCCTGACGGACCCGTGTTTGGCGCATGAGCTCTTGCGCGACACGAAGCTGAGACTTCGCGTGGCCCTTGGGCTGAGGGACTACCAGCGTGTGGCGAAGGTGAACGTCGCGCCCGACGAAGTCGTCATGCAAGATCATGTCCCGGATGAGCGCGTCGACGCCTACCAATCCCTTCAGGACCTGATCCAGGACATGCCTCTCACCGATGCCGAACGTGGCCTGCTGGTCGGTCTCTACGTCTACGGGTACTCGCTGCAAGAGATGGCATCCATGTTGGGCGAAGCCTACGACACCACGCAGAAACGCCACAACAGGCTGCTGAAACGGTTGCGTCAAAAAGGAGAGAGAATCTCCTGACCCCTGTCCGATTTCGGCCTTTTCGCCGCCCCTTTGGTGGGAAAGGACGAAGGAGAGACAGGATGTCCGAGCCCACACCCACAGACGCCACCAAGGTCGACCAGATCGAAGCCCGCGTGCGCGGCGCCTTCCTGGAGCTGGCCCTGACCGTCGGCGGCATCGTCGCCGAGCACCCGACCCGGGACCCGGTCGTGTTCGCCATCAGCCGCTCCGTGGAAAAGGCCTACCGCTCCTGCATGGCGCCACTGGCCGACCTGCGCGAGAGCGGCGCCGACGAGCCCAAGCCCACCGTGATCAACCTGCGCCGGCACCCGGCCATCCTGCACCTCCTCTCCGTCATCGAGACGAAGTCCAGACACGAGCTCAAGCACTAATCCACACCACAAGGAGGACCCATCATGGGCCGGTTCGATGGCATGAACAAGAGCTACGAGGAGCACGACCTGCAGAGCGGGCGCTACCTCAAGTTTGAGGACGGTGACAAGCACCTGGTCGCCTTCCTGGGCGAGCCCCACATCCGCGAGGTCTATTGGGATGGCACGACTTACCACCCCTGGACGGAAGGCTGCGGGAAGGAGAAGACGCTCAAGACCAGCATGAACGTGGCCGTGCTGGAGAACAAGAACGGCGCCTACATCCTCAAGGCCGTGAAGGTCCTGGAGAACTCGAAGACCTTCTACAAGCAGGTGTCCAAGATGGACACCAAGTACGGCGTCGACAGCCAGATCTTCGAGATCGAACGCACCGGCACGAAGGCCAAGGACACGAGCTACACTGTCTTGCCCGAGGCCACCATCACCCCCGCCCTGCGCGTCCAGCTCGACGCCTTGGACCTCTTCGACCTGACGTCGGACGGCAGCGATGATGGCGCCAAGTCCACCAAGCCCGAGCCCGCGGCCATCCTCACCCAGACAGATGGCGACGCGCTCATCGCCCGCCTCAAGGCGCTGAAGGCCACGCTGGGCGACGCCCAGGGCGGCCAGATGATGGGCGACTTCCTGGCCAAGTTCTCCATCGCCAAGATCCGCGACCTCCCCGCCAAACACCTCGCGGCGGCCCAGAGCTGGGTCACGCAGGAGGAAGAGGCCGCGCGCCACGCGGCGGCGGATGGTGGCGGCGCGCCGGGCGATGAAGACCCCTTCAACTAGTCCCTGCAGCCCCCACGTCCCGGGCCCGGTCGGCACACGCGCATCTCATGCCGGCCGGGCCCACTCCACGCCACGAATGCCAGTGAGAAATCATGCCCCAAGACGCGACGGACTACTCGGCCTTGCTTGAAGCATCAGCACCGCCTGCCCAACCGAAGCCGACCCTCACGATGGACGAGATCTTCGGCCCAGGTGGACTGATGGCCCAGCAGCTCCCCGGCTACATGCTACGCGAGAGCCAGCTCATCATGGCGCGCGAGGTGGCCGCGGCACTGGCGACCGGCAGCAACCTGCTGGTGGAGGCGCCGACGGGGACTGGGAAAGGCATGGCGTACTGTGCGCCCGCCATCCAACACGCCCTGGCCACGGGCCAGCGCGTGCTCATCGCCACGGCCAATATCGCCCTGCAGGAGCAGCTGGTGCAGAAGGACCTGCCTTTCCTGGCGGGCATCCTGCCCGAGCCGTTCCAGTTCACCCTGCTCAAAGGCCGGTCGAACTTTTTATGCAAGGACCGCCACGACGAGCACAAGAGCCAGCTCTTCGCCGGCGCCGTGTCGGACGAGGACCAAGACGAGTTCGACCAGGTGCTGGCCTGGGCCGGCACGACATCAACGGGCGACACCAATGAGATCCCCTTCAGGGTTTCCCCGCGCGTCTGGCGTCACTTTTCCGTGGCCGACACCAGCGAGTGCGCCGGCTGTAAGCTTCTCTGCTTCCACCGGGCGGCCGTGACGGAAGCGGAGGACGCGCAGGTGGTGGTCTGCAATTATCACCTGCTCTTCGCCCACCTGATGGTCCAGCAGGCCACGGCCGGCAATGCCGGCGTCGTCCCGCCCTTCGATGTCCTCATCTGCGACGAGGCCCACGAGATCCCGGACATCGGCAGCGACTTCGCCGGCGAGCAGATCGGTCGCTGGAGCTTCCGCGGATTCAAGCGACACCTGTCCCAGAGCGGATTCCAAGCCCTGGACCAAGCGGCGGAGAACCTCGCGCGCGCCATCAAGCAGATGAGCTTCACGCACGGCGCCCCGGGCAGCGGCCGCATCAAGGAAGCGGGCTTGATTGATGAGGGCCCCATCCTGGACGCCCTACGCGACGCTCTGCGCGAGCTGAAGGCCTTGAGGCGCCAGCACCTGGAAGACTCAAAGGAGTTCAAGCAGCTGGAGCGCCAGGAAGAGCAATGCTGCCAGCTGGCCAGGCGTGTCAAGGCCCTCATCTGGCAGGAACACGCGGAGTGGGTTTACTGGACTGAACGCGTGGAGTCCGCGTCCGGCGAGACGTGGAAGCTCTGCGGCAAGCCGGTCTCGATCGCGGCCTTCGTACGCCAGTCCCTGCTGCCCTGGGTGTCAAGTTTCATCGCCACCAGCGCCACGTTGACCACCACGCGAAGCGACTTCTCCTTCATCCGCGAGCGCATCGGCCTGTCCGTGGAAACGCGGCAGGTGATCCTGCCCAGCCCCTTTGACTTCGACCGGGCGGCCCTGTTGGTGGTTCCGGCCGGCCTGCCCGAGCCGAACGCGCCGGAGTTCCGGGACCGCGTCCACAACCTCTTGCACGAGGCCGTGCTGCTCTCCCAGGGGCGGGCCCTGCTCCTCTTCACCTCCAGCCAGGGAATGCGGGCCGCGCATGATCTGGTGGCGCCGGAATTCGAGCGGGCCGGCTACCGCTGCCTACGCCAGGGTAGCGCCCCCTCCACCCTCCTCATCAAGCAGTTTCAGGAGGACGTGCACAGCGTGCTTTTCGCCACCAGGACCTTCTTCCAGGGCATCGATGTGCCTGGGGAGAGCTTGTCCCTGGTCGCCCTCGACCGCCTGCCCTTTCCCTCGCCGGCGGATCCCGTCATGGACTACATCGCCGAGCACGATGCGAAGGGCTGGTTCTTTCACCACAGCCTGCCCGTCGCCCTGATCACGTGGAAGCAAATCTTCGGACGCCTGATCCGCCGGCACGATGACCGCGGCGTGGTCCTGCTTTTGGACGGCCGGGTCACCACCAAGAAGTACGGGCGCCAGTTCCTGAAGGCCATCCCGGGCGGGCGCATGAGCCACGAGGTGGCGTCCATCAAGAGCTTCCTCTCCACCAGCGAGGACCCCTTCGAATGAGCATCCACGTCGCCAGCGTGATTCGCATCCCTCTGGCCGAGCTGCCGGCCCGCGCCCGCGAGCAACTGGAAAGGGCGCTGTCCTACGCAAACCCCGCCTACGTGGCGGCCAAGAAGCGCGGGATCCAAGTGCCCAAAGAGAAAGTGGACGGCCGCTGGCGGGAGATCCCCAAGCGGCTGGAGGGCTTCCACGTTGACCCGCATCACCACTGGTGTGCCCCACGCGGAGCGATCGCCCTTCTGAAGGAGGTGCTGGTCCCCTGGCCGGGCGCCCAAGACCACCGGGCGACGTGGGAGGCGGCCATCCCTCCCTTCCATCCCCCGCTGCGGACCTACCAGGTGGCGGCCAAGACCGCCATGGTCCAGCGCCAGCAGGGCGTGGTGGTCATCCCCGCCGGCGGCGGCAAGACCTTCACGGCCCTGGCGGCCCTGGCCGAGATTGGGCAGCGCACGCTGATCCTCGTCCACACGCTGGATCTGCTGGAACAGTGGCGGGAGGAGATCGAGGAGCATTTCGGGTTCCTGCCAGGCGCGCTGGACCTGCGGACCAGCCCGCCCATCACCGTGGCCACGGTGCAAACCTTGACCCGACTGGAGACCGGCGCCCTCACGCGCGAGCTGGGGCAGTACGGGTGCCTCATCCTGGACGAGGGCCACCACTCCCCAGCCAGCACCTTCGACCGCGTCGTGAATGCCTGCCCGGCCAAGTGGCGTTTGGCGCTGACGGCCACGCCCGAGCGCGAGGATGGGCTGACCCAGAAGCTCTACCACACCTTTGGCCCCATCCTCCATGAGACCCACCAGGCGGACCTGCTACAAGGCGGCTACCTGGTTCCAGCCATCGTCCACGAGGTCCACACGGCCTTCACGTTTCCCTACCGCGGCGCCGGCGACTGGCAGGCGCTGACCGACGCCCTGGCCAAGGACGAGGCGCGCCGTGCCCTGGTGCTGGACACGCTGGAAGCCCTCCACCAGGACGAGGAGCGCGCGATTCTGGTGCTTTCCGGCCGCGTGGAGGACCACCTGGTGCCCCTTTTCCAGGCGGCAAAGGCACGAGGCATCGTTGGCGAGCTGCTGGCCGGGAAGGTGAAGAAGGACACCCGGCGCCTGATCCGGCACGCGGTTCGGTCCGGACATGTGCGCGTGCTCTTCGCCTCGACCGTCGCCGACGAGGGCCTCAACATCCCCGAGCTCAACACCCTGCTGCTGACCTTCCCCGCCAAGGCCGAGGGACGCGTTGAGCAGCGCGTGGGGCGCGTGATGCGCGCGTCGCCAGGCAAGATCCGAGGCGAGGTCTTTGACTTCATCGACAGCGCCGTCACGAACGTGGACAACGACACGAAGCCCCTGCTGCGCCAGTATGCCAGCAGGAAGGCCGCCTACAAGAAGCTCATGGCGACGATCGTGAAGACCCAGCCGGCCAGCCAGGCGCAGCAACTCGAAGCGGCGCCGGCGACCATCCTGGCAGCCCCCGCCATCATCGTTCGGCCCGGCGGGCCCGCCCGCACCGCCGTCGGCATGGACCCGTCCTTCACGCACTTCGCCCTGGTGGCCGTCGACCTGGCCACCTGGTGGCCTGTGGCCATGACCACCCTCACGACCCAGCCCAGCGACAAGAAACTCGGCCTGCGCAAGGCCGACGACGATGGCCGCCGACTGGAGATCCTGGCCACCGGGATCCGCGACTTCCTCCTGGCTTACCCGCCGGTCATCCTCTGCTGCGAGACGCCGTCCAGTGGCGCGCAGAGCGCCGCGGCCTTGAAGGGCCTGGCCTATGCCAAAGCCCTGCTGGTGGCGGCGCGCGTCTATCACGAAGTGCCCACCATCTGGCTCTTGCCGGGCGAAATCAAAGAGCGCGTGGGCGGCGGCCTGACTGCGACGAAGGCCCGTGTGGCCGACGTGGTGCGAGCTGTTCTGACCCATGACGGCCGCCAGTGGGCCGGGGCAGGCTGGGACGCCACCAAGGACCGAAGCGAGCACCAGTACGACGCCGCGGCGGCCATCCTGGCCGCGCGTCACGAAGACCTCTTCATGGCGGCCATGCGATAAGGAGCCCATGTGGGGCACTACCTAGATCTCGCTGAGCGCATCAAGCGCGAGCTGACCATGGACAAGCTCGTTCCGCATCACACGGGACGAAAGCCCATCCGCTGCCCGCTTCCTGGCCACGCGGATAAAAACGGATCGTTCATCGTTTACAGCGAGACCAACTCCTGGTGGTGCCCCAGCCACCAGACGACCCCGTGTGGTGGCAGCCCCATTGACTTCATCATGGCGGACAAGGGCCTCGACTTCAAGGGGGCCGTGCGCTACGCAGCCGAGCTCATGCACCTGGACCTGGCGCCGCCCACGGAAGAAGAACGGGCGGTCGAGGAGGCCAAGCACAAGCGTGAGGAAACCCTGAGCGTCCTGGCGCGCTACGCGCACGGCCAGCTCATGGCGGACACGGAACCCGCTCGCCAGGCGCGCGCCTATCTGGAAGGCCGTGGCTTCGTGGTGGAACTCCTGAAGGAGCACGTGGTCGGGCTTGTCAATCTGGCCAAGGTCTATCAGGTCAGGGCCACGCATCCCATCCTGGGCGAGTTCAATCAGGCCGACTTCGAAGAGGCTGGGCTTCGCACGGAGCGGGGCGGCTTGCTCTTCCGCGACACCCGCATCTCCTTCCCCTTGCTCAAACGCCACCGCGCCACGGGCATGTCCTTCCGCGCGCTTCCAGACTCCGAGGACAGGCGCAAGTTCGTCCACCTTGCCGGCCAGGCCGCGGGCCTCTGGAACGTGGACGCCCTGCACAACCCCGAGCGCAAGCTGGTGCTGGCGGAAGGCATCCCGGACGCCCTGCAGGTGGACACCTGGGGCATCCCCGCCGTCGGCAACCTGGGCCTGGAAGTCGCCAAGAACGCCCACCTCTTCGCCCACCTGAAGGACGTCACCCTCGTTTGGGACAACGACGCCGCCGGCCGTGGACGCGTGGTGAGGTCCGCGCGCACCATCCAGGCCGCCCTCCGGGACGGCGAGGTGCGCATCCTGCACATGCCGGGCGAGAAGGACATCAACGACTGGGCGCGCGCCGGCGGCACGAAGGAGGAATTCCAGGCCCTGCTGGATGGCGCGCCGGACCTGATCGAATACCAGATCGAACAGCTGCCCGACGTAAAGGCCGGCGGGAAAATGCGGCGCGAGGATCAGGCTGCGGTGCAGGATGTCCTGGAGTCCATGACAGCCCTGTCTGAGCTGCGCCAGGCCGTCTATCTGGATCTGCTGAAGAAGCGTTGCGGACTCCAGATGGGCAGCCTTCGCGCGTCGCTGAAAGAGATCAAGTCGACTCAGGCAGAGCGGGCGCGGGCACAGGAAGCCGTTGTGCAAATGGAAACGAGCGCCGCAAGCAAGCTCATCTTCGAAGACACACTCCCCTACATCGCCTCTCTCTCCTTCACAACGGAAAGGACTTAAGCAGCATGAGCAATTTTCCCACCGCCAACATCGGTCTATGGATGGACGTCGACGACAACGGATTGCGCATCAAAGAGCGCTACGTGATCGAATCGTCGATCACGGATGACGGCATCCACGTGGTGCTGGTCCCGTACAAAAATCGTCAAGTGAATGACCCCAAACTCACGCGTTTCCCCGATCCGGACTTGCCACGGTGGAGCCACCCATCCGCCATCCCCTTCAGCGTCGAGCGCTTCCTGAAGGACCCGGCCGCCAACACGCCCAATACCGCCGAGCTCTTCCAAGACATCCGGGCCCTCTTGAAGGAGTTCATTTGGTACCCGGCAGACCACGAGTTCGACATCATCGCCCTTTGGATCATGATGACCTACGTCTACCCGCTCTTCGGCACGCTGGGCTACCTGCACTTCAACGGCATCACGGGATCGGGCAAGTCCCTCTCGCTGGACTTCATCGCCGCCCTGGCCTTCAACGCCCGCAAGACCACCAGCATCACCGAGCCGGCCCTCTTCCGTTTGGTGCACGCCAACCGCTCCACCGTCATCCTGGACGAGGCGGAGAAGCTGAGCCACCCCAAGCCCGGGACCATGGAGGCCACCATCCGCCTGCTGTTGAACGACGCCTACAAGAAGGGGGCGAGCGCCAGCCGCACGAACATGGACACGGGCATGGTGGAGATGTTCGAGACCTTTGGACCCAAGTGCCTGGGCAGCATCAACGAGATCGACCATGTCTTCGGCAACCGCTGCGTTGTCATCCACAGCCTGAAGAAGCAAAAGGACGTGCGGCTCAAGGACTACGCCCAGAACGCGGCGGAGATCGAGGCGCGCACGATTGCGCTCAGGAACCGCCTTCACTGCTGGGCCCTGACCAAGTTCCTCGTGCTGCACCAGATCTACACCGTGGACCTCATGGGTGCGCTGCCGGACCTCATCAGCCGGGAGCGGGAGATCTGGCTCCCCCTGATCACCATCGCCCATCAGGTGGACCGAGAATCCAATCTGGACGAAACGCAGTCCCTGGTCGACATCCTTCTCAAGACCCAGAAGGAAAAGGAGAAAGAGCGGGACGAGCGGGCCCGCCGCGAGAACCTGGACATCCTCATCCTGCAGACGCTGCTGAACCTGATCACGGGTGACGACCGGAAGATCTACGAGATCCTGATGGCCCCCCACGTCTTTTTCTCACACAAGCTGGCCGAGGCCATTCACGCCGAGCTCGTCGATGATGGCGCGTGGCCCTTCGAAAAGAAGCTGACCACCAACCGCCTGACCAACACGCTGAAGACCCACCACGTCATCACGGAGAGCGACATCAGCCGCCCCACGGATGGTGGGAAGCGTGTGCGGGCGTTCCGCCTGCTCGAAGCAACCCTGAACGAGGCTTTGCGGCGCCTCCAAGGCCAGGAAGAGGAGGACGTGGGCCAGGATGCCAAGCCAGCGGCAGCAGCCTCCACACAGCCGCCTGTGCCGCTAGGAAGGCCCACCCAGACCAACATCAGCGACGACGAACCACTCCCCTTCTGACAGAAAGGACAGTCCCCCATGGCGAAGACCACCAAGCCGGCCCACCAGCTGGCGGACAGCTACCGCATCGTCGGGCTTGAGGCCGAGGACTTCATGCGCCTGAAGGCCGTGCGGATTGCTTTCGACCCGGCGGCCCACGCCGTCGATCTCTCCGGCGAGAATGGTCAGGGCAAGACCAGTGTCATCCAGGCCATCTGGACGGCCCTGGGCGGCGCCAAGGTCACGCCGGGCGAGCCCGTGCACGAGGGCGCCGAGAAGGCCACCATCGTGCTGGACTTGGCGCCGGCGGACGACGCCCGCTCGAACAGCCCGCGGCGCATCCGTGTGACGCGGACGGTCACGGCCGAGGGCGGCTGGGGCCTGAAGATCTGGACCCCGGACAAAGGGAGCTTCCCGAGCCCCCAGGCCATCCTCGACGCCTTCTACCACACCCTGTGCTTCGACCCCAGCGAGTTTGTGCGCATGAAGGCCGAGCACCAGAGCAAGGTCATGATCGACCTGGCCGGCGTGAAGGAGCCCATCGATGCGCTGAAGACCCGGCGCCAGGGGGTCTACGATCAGCGGACGGACGTCAACCGCGACCTGAAAGCCGCCCAGTTGCGCCTGGACGCCCTGGACATGCCGGCCTCAAGTGTCCCCGAGGAAGTCAGCCTGACGGAGCTGACCCGCCAGATGGACGCCGCGCGGCTGGTGGAGGACGCGGGTGCCGCCACGCGCCAGGCGCTGCATGATCTCTACCAGGAACATGCCGAGGCCAAGGCCGAGGTTGCTCGCCTGGAGATTGCCCTCACGGCCGCGCGGGAACGTGTGACCAGCCTGGTGGCGCAGGGCAAGGAGAAAAAGCTGCTCGTGGATGCCCTGCAGCCGTCAGGCCTGGAGGCCCTGCGGGCCAAGCTGACTACGGCAGAGGCCGACAACGAGCTGGCCCGCGAGGCCAGGAAGTACCGGGAAACGGAGGCCGAGGTCACGCGCCTGCAGGGCGAGAGCGAAACCCTGACCACCAGCATCGACGCGGTGAACGACGAGATCTCCCAGGTGCTGCTCAGCGCCAAGCTGCCCATCGACGGTCTGGCCATCACCGAGGACGGCACCATCCTCTACCGCGGGAAGCCCTTTGCGCAGGCCAGCGACGCCGAGCGCCTGGAGGTCTCGCTGGCCATGGGCGCGGCCATGCATCCCAAGCTCAAGTTCCTGGCCCTGCGCGAGGCCTCGATGATGACGGAGCGAACGCGCGAGCGCGTGAAGGCCTGGGCGACCGAGCAGGACCTCATGGTTCTCTTCGAGCTGGCCACCAGCCAGGAGATCGGGATCCACATCGTGGACGGCGGCGTCGCTGGAGCGGGCAGCGATCCCCGCGAGACTGCAGACCTGACGCCCGAACCCGACCCCGCGGACGACGATGAGGGTTGACGCCATCGATCGCTGGCCGGGGGGCGCGCAGCCCCTGTTCTTCGCGACCCCGGAAGCCTGGGAGATCCTGCATCTCCTGGATCGCCGCGGCCTGTCCATGAATGAGAAGCTGCAGCGATTGGCGCCCTATTCAATGCGTGACATCCGCGGAGCCTACTTCCTGACCCGGGAACGTGGCGCGCTGCAGCGGCGCGAGACTCTAGTGTTCGGGGAGGACCGTGGCCGCGCGGACCGCATCAGCGCCAGGAATGCCCTGCGCCGGGCGTTCTGCCAAGCTCAGGCGATGGAAGAGGCCGCGCAACTTGAGCGAGAGGCCGAGTCCATCCTGGAGCAGGTGCGGGCCTCCCCGCCGGCCAAGGTTGGCCACCGGATCAAATCCGCCCGCCAGGTCCTGGCCCTGGCGAGTTCCCTGCAGCCGCTTCCGGTGCGGCTGCAATTGCTCATGGAGGTGCGCGTGGAGGACCTGGCGGCGGGCATCGCGCGCCTGCAAGCGCTGACTCCTGGCCGGTTCATTCACGCCCGCTGGCCAACGCCTCACGAGCGCCACATGACCACCCGTGCTTTGGAGCTGGCGATCGGGCTTCTGGCCGAAAGGGACAGGTAGGCACGGAGGGTCATCCATGGCCACACCCAAGAAGAAGCGGCGGCCTGGCGCACCCCTGCGCGAGGACATCAACACGGATCCCCGCTGGGTCAACTGGGAGTTCCTGGCCGCCTTCGGTGTAGACGATACCGGCCATACTTACCTGGACGCCATCAAGCAGCACTGCTGCGTCAAGAGCGACGAGGACCAGTGGATGGAGGACCTGGTGCGGCGCGCACACCAGGTGCATGACCGGGCCGGGCACAGCGCCATGGGCCGGAACGCCGCCTGCGACTTCTTCCGCAAGGCAGGCATGGTCCTGCTGCCGGACTTCATGGACGACCTAGGTGTGGGGGGCACACTGAAGCCACGTGCGGCGTTCTGGTGGCCGGCCGCGCTCACAACCGTAATCGTGCACACGAACTGGAAGGTCTCTTCCATGCCCGCTTAGTCTTGTGCCCTCCGCATTTTTCTCACCTTTTTCGAACCCCCTGTCCGATTTCGGCCCTTTCGCCGCCCCTTTGGTGGGAAACACCAACGGCGGAGGCGGCATGCCCATTCCCATCCAAACCTCCAAGCGCGTCACCATCGCGCCCACGTGCGCCAACGGATGTGGCGCAAAGTGAAGATCGCGTCCGAGGACTCCAGCCGAATCCTGGCGGCCATCCGCACAGAGCTTGGACACGACCCCGCGCGCCCGCCGGCCTATCTGACAGAGGTCGAAACCGCCACCGTCCTTCACCAGAAGCGCTCCAACATCCGCAACTGGCGCTACGCCGGCAGCCAGCCCCTCCCCTGGCGAAAAGTCGGCGCCGTCGTCCTCTACCTGGCTGACGACGTCGCCCAATTCCTGCTGACCAAATCCTCTGGAGAGAAAGCATGACCACCCAGCTTGTCGCACTGGGCATTGTCGCCGTTTGTCTGCCCCTCGCATGGCTGTGGCACCGCCACGACGTCCGTCGCCAGGTGGCCACGGACCGCGCCGCTTGGCGCCTGGAGATCGCCCGCGGCCTGTCGGAGGCAGCTGCCGCCACGGCTGCGGCATCGGAGGCCGCCAGCGAAGCCATCACCACGATTGCCGAGGCCATCCAAAGCACGGGCGAGATGGGACTGCTGGAATCCAGGGTGCTCATGGAGCGCGTCAAGGCTGGCGCCCAGGCCGACGACAGACGTTCCCGCCAGGACCTCCTCATGCGCCTGGCGGCCACCCTGCAAGGCCTCGCCGGCGCGCGCGAGCTCATCCGCGTCATGCTCCCCGAGACCCGCCGCGACACCGGCCTGCAGGGCGACGCCATCACGCTGCTTGACGCGACGGAAAGCGCCTGCAAGGGCCTCCCCACCCTCGTCACCAACCCCACTTCATAGGAGCCCGCGCATGACGAGAGCCAAGCAACACACCCAGGACGCGACCACGCCTGCCCCGGAAGGGGTGAAGGCGCCGCGCCCGCCACAGACGGACCTGGATGCCTACGACCGCCAGCTGAAGCACGTGTTCGAACTCCAGGCCATCACGAGCGACCCGAGTTGGGCATGGTTCTTCGGCGGCATGCTGAGTGACTCGGTGACGGCCACCAAGGCGCTGAAGTCCTGCGAGAAGATGAACGACGTGATCCGCTGCCAGGCCACCATCGCCTATGTGGAAAACCAGCTGGCCAGGCTGCGCCAGCCGGCGGAAGACCTCAACGCCATGCGCGAGCGCTGGCCTCTCTTCTTCCAGGACCATCCCTACCGCGCCGACTTCGACGAGCTGAGCGGGCGCGTGACCGTGATCCACTTGGAGGGCGAAGCCTGCGGCATCGGCCAGCCCGAGCCGATGGTGACGGCCGGCGACCCCAAGCCCAGGACGGCGGAGCCCGGCGACCCCTTCGACGACTGACAACCAGGACCTGCCTGGGGCGCCCGCGGCCCCAGGCGAGCACGCGAGGACATCCATGAGCACACTCAACAAACAGCACCTGGCCCTGCGCCTCCGGGCCGCATTCGGCTACTCGGACCGCGATGCCCGCCGGACGGTTCGGGACTTCCTGGTCGTCCTGCGTGACCTCCTGGAAGACCTGGACACGGACGAGAGCCTGGGCCTGGAGCATATCGGGAAATTCGAGTCCCAAGCCAAAGCATGCCTTTCTGGGAAGAGCCACCACCACCTGCGGTTCAAGCCGTCCATTCCCATGGCCACTCTGTTCTACCAGCGCCCGCTTCCGGATGACGACCCACGCGTCATCGCAGCCAAGGAGCGGCGGGCCATGCTGGACGCATTGCCACGGCCGCCTTGGTGGCGGAAGCCTGCGCAGCGGGAGGCATGATCCCATGCGCCCCCTTGGCCAAAACCCAAGCGCCGCCGAGGTCCTGGCCGGCATCATGGACGCCCTGATTGTCCCACGCGACACGCCCTGGGACGAGCTTCCTCACGTGGTGGCCTTGCGCTGCCGGCCCATCCGCCGCGAGGACCTCTTGGGCCTGATCCTGGGTAGCCTGACGTACGCGGTCGATGCCCACGGCCCGATTGACCACCAGCACCTCCACAGCGCCACCACGCGCGTCACGGACGCTCTCCACGCCTACCTGAAGGCCAAGAGCACGGGCGGCGACGCCAATTCTTAAGCACCCCGCAAGACCCATCAACAACCAAGGAGAATGCACATGAAGACGTCCGCAATCGCTCTCATCCTGGTGCTCGTCCTGGCGCTTGGCGCCATCGCCCAGGATGCCCCCGAGCTGGTCACGCCGACCTACGGCCAGCACTGCGTCCCGGCCACGGGCACGCGCTTCGCCTGGCTGCCCAAGGCCAGATACCACAACTGGGAATTGCAGGTGGCCGACAACCCGTGGCTGGCGCATCCCCTGGTCCAGGTCCAAGTGATGACGACGCACTACCGGTTCGCCGGGACGCTGCCGGCCTGGACGCATCTCTACTGGCGCGTGTTCTACATCAACGACGAAGGTCAGTGGTACTACTCGTGCCTGGGACACTTCTGGACCGCGCCCGTCATTCACCGCCCTGAGTTCTTGGACGAGGAGGTCCACCAGGCCACCCACTGCCCGTGCTGGACAAAGCGGCCCGTGGACACACTGCGCCGCGCCCGCCTTTGGCGGGGCGCTGGAGGAGGACGCTAGGCCGCGGCCACGTGATAACTGATGGTCGGCACGCCCCTGGTGGCCGCCACCCGCTGGCGCTGGGGCGTGCCCCATTGCGGCACGTGGCATGGCCGAAGGTCAATGCAAATGTGACACAGGGCAGGATGGAACACCCTGATGGACAAGAAAAACAATAGAAAAGGACGTCCCCGTGAACATCTCACAGACAGCAATCGACATCTGCTCTGCCTTTGCCAAAGGCCACCAGCTCGGGCTGATCAGCCGCGACGTGGCAGACCCTGCCATGAAAGCCAACAGCCTCTACGCCACAACCATTGAGCGCGAGTGCTTCCACCTGGGCGTCGCCGCCGGATATGAACGGGCCACGGGCAACTGTGGCCGTAGCCTGGCCAGGTCCCTGGCGGAGGAAGTTTGCCTGACGGCGCCGGGCGAGGTCCTGACCCAGCGGGCCGTCGACTTCAACCTGAAGCAAGTCGAAGGCGATCCCGTGGGGGCACTGCGCGCCGCCAACATCGCCCTGGCCAACGCCGGCCATCTGCACCAGATGGTGGGCGACAACTTCATCGTCAACGACGTGCCCCACGCCATCGCAGACATGGCCAAGGAGATCACCTACCTGAAGGCCTGGCTGAACATCCTGCTGGCGTCAGTCAAGGAGAAAAAGAAGCGCATCACCCTCTCCCCAGAGCACGCCCACGAAGCCCTGTTCAACGCCTGGCGCGTCCTGGACAAGGCTGGCGTTCCGGACACCACCCACAACGGAGTAGACAACCCCTACGCCATCGCCCAGTGCATCGAGCAGCTGGTGGATGAACGCGACCAGGCACTGGCGGCCAAGCGCGGGCTGCTGGACGTGTCCGCAAACGCCGCCGACGCAAGCTGAGTCAATGAGAATCGCCAACAGAAAGACAACCCCCGATGGGCGACACCCCCACCCTCGACCCCAACCAGGACAAGCTCTCCCCGCGGCTCATGGAATACCTGGCCACGCGCGAACGCCGCCTTGCGGAGAACATCGGCATCATGACAAGCAAGGCACTGGAGAGCTACCGTCAAACCCCTGAGATGCGCGACAAACGCGAAATCATCGATGGGATGAAGGAACTCAACAGACGCATCGAAGCCCTTGGGCGCCAGGTCGCGGCACACATCGACCAGCACGCGTCACAGGCGCGCGCAACTGCCAAATACCGCCCCAACGGTCGGGGATGGCCACGGGGCGTCGACGGCCGGCTGGAAGACCCCATGCTGCGCGCCCTCGCGCACAAGAAGATCGACCTGGGTCTCACCCGGCAGGAGCTGGCGGACGAATTGGGCGTCAACGCCAACACCATTTCTCACTGGTTGAACCGGCATTGGGCTCCACGCGGGGCAGAATACGACCGGGTGAAGAAGTGGGTGGACGAGATGGAAGGTGTGTTCGAGACGGAGTTTCGCGCGATGCGAGGGCTGCGCAAATGAGTGGCCTCTGTCCCGCTGTCCAAGAATTCGGTCCTGAATCAAGGACTGGTCGCGACCATTCGACCAAAACCACGAAGGCGGACATCGTGATACAAAGGTCCTGCTTGGTCGAATGGTCGCGACCAGTGGGGCATTCCGGCATTTTGCTTTGGGCAATCGGGCGTCCAAATAGCTTTGCTGGACCGCTGTCCAAACAAAATACCAGAGATAGGGGTGGTGCAAAAAAAAGAAAATCCTGCCCGCTGGATCGTGACCGCTCGACGAATGAAAATTGCTCTTTTTTAATTGTAAGTCGTCGTGCGGTCGCGAGCCAGCGGTCGTCCCACTTTTTCTTTTTTTCACCACCCCGTTCCATGGTTTTTCCAGCGATCCAACGGTCCATTGGGCATCTTGTTTTTAACGGGGATAAAACGCAGCAAGCACCACGCGTGTTGTTCCCCCCGTTCCCCCCGCTGTTTTTCCGGCAACTGCCGTTCCCCCTGCTTCCGCCCGCGCTGCGCCGCACACGCCCGCGCCGCGCCAGGCGCCCGTCCTGGGCCACACAGCCCCGCCCTGCCACGTTCACCCCACTCCCCGACCACCGGGAAGGACACGCCCATGCTTAGCCCCTGCAGCCTCGACACAATGTGCCGTAAGGACACGCCCCTCTTGGAGCCCGCCATTCCCGAGGGCTTCATTGTCCACAACGAGCACTGGTCGTTCTCGCGCCTCGACACCTACGCCAGGTGCCCACTCGCCTACAAGGCCAGATACCTGGATCCGCAGATCTACGGTGCCGACAACGTCCTGCCCCTGCCCGACCCCATGTCCCCTGCTCTCCTCGGCAACCTGTGTCACCGCACGCTGGAACTCGCTGGCCAGGTTCTCCACAAGGCCAGGCACAAGGGCCGGATCATGTACCAGCAGAAGCTCTTCTTCGAAAGCCTCTCCCAGGCCTTCCTGGAACACCCGCAGGCCAGCGGCCAGCTCCTCCAGGACGCCCAGGCCATCCTCGTCGAATACCTCGCCGCCGGCGACTTCTACGCCGACCAGATCATCGGACTCGAGTGGCCCTTCGAACTCGTGCTCGAAGAGCCCGACGGCGACATCCTGCTTGTCGGCTTCATCGACCGCTTGGAGGTCACGCCCGAAGGCGTCGTGAAGATCCGCGACTACAAAACCAACCGCATGCTCTACACCAAGGACGAACTCAGGCAGTCCCTGCAGTCGTCCATCTACGAGATCGCCGTGCGCGAGTCCGAGGCCCTCGCCATCACACCCGACACGCCCGTCGACTTCGACTTCATCATGCTCCGGCACCGAACCATCCAACGGACCAGGCGCACCCCGTCCGACTTGAGCCTCGCTCTCCACCAGATCGTCACGCTGGTGCGCAGGTGCGAGCGCTCCACGTGCTTCGAGCCCCAGCTCAACAAGTACTGCGGCTACTGCGACCACAAGATCCGCTGCAGCCTCTGGCGCGAGGTCGTCGCACGCGGCCTGCCCCAGGCCCACATCGAACCGATGGACCTCTCCGCCATCGCCGTCGAATACGACCGCCTGTCCAGCGTCGCCAAGATCCTCTACGGCCGCAAGGAAGAGCTGGCCGACCTCATGAAGATCCACTTGATCGGAAACGAGCAGATCGAGACGCCCACGCATCTCTTCCGCACGACGCCGGCCAACGAGACCACCTTCCTCGACCCGCATAAGGTGGCCAGCCTGCTCGCACACGCCTACAACCGCACCGTCGCCCAGGTCCTCCGGCGCATCGGTCGCATTTCGAAGACGGAGTTCGACTCGGTCATGAAGGACGCCCAGGGCCGGCTGACCGCCACGGCCTGGAAGGAACTGCAAGAGGCGATCACGCCACTCATCGAGACCATGCCCAACCCCAAGCTCCAGGCCTACAAACGCCCGGTGGAAGAGCCGGAGCTCAAACCACGCCGCGCGCCCAGGCCGAAGGTCAAGCGGCGGATCAAAGTGTGACGGCCACTTTCTCAGAAATGAGAAAACGGTGCCCGGATTCTCAGAATTGAGAAAACGCGGGAAGTGCAGGCGCTTCGAGAGCTGGCAAGGCAAATGGGGGTATGTGGATGCGAGGATTCTCTTAATGGGACAGGCACTTAGGGCGCGGAAATGGACCGCGACTTCCGCGTGAGCCCGCCCGCCCAAAGCTGGGCGGCGGGTCCAGAGGGGAACCCATGGAGGTGAGCGTGAAGCAGGAGCCAGGGAAGATCGATACCAGCGACCAGGCCGGGCCCGTCTCGATAGGCCCGCGCTGCGGCACGGACCTGGGCGACGGCAGGGTTTGCCGAGTCTATGTGCCCGCGGCCGGCCTGCGCTGCGCGCTGCACCAGGACGTGTCGCCCGGCGATCTGGAGGCCAGGCTGGAGCTGCCGGCCGGCGTGGTCGTGCCGACGGTCTTCCCGAAGGATCAGGATCGCCAGCGGGCCCTGGAGGGTTACGTCGCCGAGATCTACCGGGACTACACCGGGCTCAACACCGGCGCAGACCTGCGCCAGATTCTGGTGGCCGGCGCGGCCTACGTGCGCCTGGTCCATGACTGCGCCACCATGGAGCCCAAGGCCCTGGACTTCCTGTCCAAGATTGTGGACAGGCACCTGCGGAACCTGAAGGCGACGCCCAAGGAGATCGCCGATGGCCAGGCGCGCGGCGTCAAGGGCGGCGCACAGTTGGGTGCCTTGGCGGCTGCCGCCGGCGTGGGCGCCCTGCTGGAACGTGTACGGGCAACCATGACCCCGGGCCAACTGAAGGCCCTGCAGGCCGGCGGCGCGCCACGTGGCCTGGGCGTGGAGGCCATGGGCGCGCCAGGCGCCGGCGTGGAGGTGCCCCAGGACGACGACGACCAGACGGCGGACCCCTTCGGGGATTGATCATCTGGGGCCCCAAATGCCCAGAACCCGGAAACTGAGTCCGAGATCATGCCGCCCCAGATCAAGGCGGCCTTTGCGTGTCAAAGGGATCGCCCGCCAGGCGCCGGGCACTGAGTCCGAGAATCACTGTTCTCGGACATTGCAGCTGCCGGGGGCGGCAGCCCAGCGGCGGGGTGAACGGGCCAGCCCAGGGCGGAGCGGGGCGCTGAAGGCGGGACACGCGGCCTGCTGGCCCAACGGCGCAGCGGCTGCGGGCCGGGACGGCGCGCGCGCCGGCAGGTCCTGCCGGCCATGGGGGCTTGTGGATGGCGCACGCCGGCCGGCCGGCTGGATGGCGCAACCTGGTCTGCCTAGCCCGGCCTGGCGGCTGGCGGGGGGGTGTCCCGCGGCAAAGCGGCGGGCCCCGCCGGGGCACCTTGGCTGTAAGGGGTCCTTCCGCGCGCGGGCGGTTTGTTCATTAGGCATTCCGATGCTACTCTCATAAGAGAGTTAGTCGTTCAAGAAGTTCAAATTCTACGTGAACCAATGCCAGATCAGACTGAACGCATAAGTATCTGGATGAAGGAAAAGGAAGAGCTCTATAAAAGACAACTATCGAATTCAGAAAACTATGATAAAGCGATTCTATCTTATTCTGTTGCCGCTTTGGGATTCTCAATCGCGTTTATACGAAACACCAGACAATGGGCAGTTGCCGAGCACACATGGGTGTTATTGATATCATGGATTGCATTTGTATTCAGCATCATATTAGTAATAATATCATTTATGATAAGTCAAAAAGGCATTGAAGAACAACTCGAAATTAATAGAAAATATTACGAAGATGGCGAAGATGCCGCAGCAGATGAGGTCAATAAATTTGCGAATGCCACAAAATTCTGTAATTACGTAACAGGATCATGTTTTATCGTTGGAATTGTTCTTACGGCGATATTTGTCGGTCTAAACATGAATCAGGAGGGTCCCATGGCAGATCAAAAAAAGCCCCTACATGAAGGTGCCCCGATCCCACAGATCTCGAAGCCAACGAGTTCAGACATCGCCAAGGGCGCTCCTGTCCCAGGTGTTCAGCGGCTACCACGTGAAGCTCCCGCGACTGGACCTACGAATCCGCCTTCTGAAGGTGGGAGTACGAGCTCTAACCAAGCTTCGCCTTCGCAAACGCAAGCGACACCGCCTGGCAATTCAGGCAATAGTAAGTGAAGACACTGAGTTCAGGTTACTCGTTATCAAATGAAAGGGATAGAGATGATTAAGATTTCGTACGAAATAGACGGAAAAACTGCGACGAAGGAGCAATTTTTCGCATCATTGTCAATTAATTCTATTATTGGTGAAATTATTGAAGATATGAGTAAGGCAATATCCTCAGTAAAGTGCCCTGACCACGGAGAGAACCCGACTTTGATTGCAAAGGGTGTTGTGGATGGGAATTTAGAATATGAAGTGGTTGGTTGTTGTGAAAAGGCAAAGGATCTCGCCATGAATAAAATTGATGA
>JAUXWS010000057.1 GCA_030685015.1 bacterium | reverse complement strand
CTTGGTCAACGCCCGCGCCGCCGCCGACCTGGTGGCCGCGGACAACCTGAGCCGCCGACGCATCGTCGAGGGGGAGCTGGGACCCGGCGGCGCCGGTCGGCTGATCCGCACGCGGGCCATCGGTGGACCGGCACGGGCCACCCTTTGCTGGGTCGATCCGCCGGCGACGGTGCTGGCCCCGGCCCTGGACAATCCCAGCGCCAGACTGATCCATGACCTGAACCTCACCGGCATGTTCACCAGCGGCCCCTATCTACGCGCCTGGTCGTTGGATCCCCAGCTTCCCGACGCCCCTGCCCAGGCTGCAGGCAACAACCGGGACATTGTGGAGCGCCTGGACGGCGACATCGAATCCGGACGAGACTGCTTCCTCTTCATCCAGCCCGCCGCCTCCCTGCCGACCGCGCAATCATGGTCCCTGCTGCTGAGCGGGCTGGAACCGGTGGCCGAGCTGATTCCCGTCGCCGGCCGGTCCAGCCTGAGCCTGGGCGACACGCTGATGGTCGATGTCTACCTCAACGGCGGCCTGGCCGTGGCCGGCCTCAGCCTGCGACCGGGCTGGCCCGCCGGGGCGCTGCGCCTGGTTGACGCCCAGGCCGGTCCCGAACTGGGGGAGGATGGGCGTCCGGTGGCGGTCGAGGTGGTGGAGGCCGGCCTGCAGCAGGCGCGTGTGGACGTGGGGCGAACGGGGGATGGGCGCGGCCTGGACTTCCCCAGCGGCCTGGCCTGCCGGCTGGCCTTCGTGGCGCAAAGCCTGGGCGAGTTTGCCCTGAGTCTGGGGGAGAGCCGCATCATCGGGGCGGGCGGAGAGCTCGACCATCTCCTCATCGCGGGCCAGGTGCTGCTCAACCAGGGTCAGGATCCGGCGGACCTGCAACTGGTGCCGGAGGATCTGGCGCCCCGCCACTGATCGCCGTCGGTGTCCCCGGACGGCCCCCCCTGTCTCACCAGCTATCAGCGCTGCCCCTTGTGGGTGGTGGCGCCCAGAATCACTCCCAGCACCACGCTCCACAAGGCCGCCAGCCCGATCTGGAAATCATCGGGCAGGAGGAAGGTGAGGGTGTGGGCGGGGATCCAGAACCAGATGAGGGTCCACCAGGCCTTTTCGAGGCCCGTCCAGTGGCGCTGGCGCAGGATGATGTTGTCGCAGAGGCGGTGGAAGAACATCATCTGCGGCCCGAAGAAGCAGTTGGTGAGGACGGAGACGAGCAAGGCCCAGCCCAGGCCCTGGAGGAAGGCCGCGGGCAGCAGGCCGTGCTCGATCACCGCCGCCGCCGCGCCCTTCATCATGAGAAAGCCGAACTTGATGAGGAGGCCCATCAGGGCCCAGCCGACCACCTTGCCCAACAACTGGGACTTGGTGCAGGGCAGGGCCTTGCCGCTCCTCAGCCACCAGGGGATGAGTTCCCCCAGAGTCCCCAGCAGGGCGAACTGCAGGGAGGCGCTGGAATAGGGGAATTCCCGGACCCAGGCGGTGTAGGCGTCGATCATGTGTTCCTCCTGGTTGCGCGGACAAGCTACCAATCCCAAGCGCCTGGGCGGACGGTGGTGCGGGGCTGCACGGCTGCGGCCTCATCGACTGTCTCCCTGGCCGCGGCAAGCGCGGATTCATGGCTCCGCCACGCCCCGTTCCACCAGCCAGTCGGCCGCCAGGGTTGCCACCTGCCGCATCAGCTCCAGGCGGCGGGGGTGCAGGTGGCCGGCGTCGAGCAGGACGATCTCCGCGCCGGGGGGCAGGCCGGCGTGCAGGCGCGTGGCGCAGGCGAGGGGGATCTGCTCGTCGTGGCGGCCGTTGATGGCCAGGAACTCGCCACTCAGGCCGGGCAGGTGGCGGGCGGGCTCCACCGGGCGGATGAGGCTCTCCACCGTCCAGGCCAGCATCGGTCGGCTCCAGGGCGGCACCTTGCGCAGGTTGTGGCGTAACAGGAGGCCCAGGTCGACGCCGCCGTAGGCCAGCACCGTCGCCGCGGGGGTCAGGTCGTGACGCTGCAGGACCTGCTGCACGGCGGGGGCGAAGAGGGCGCCGAAACTGAAGCCGAGCAGGACGGTGCGCTCCGGGTCGGCCCAGGGCTGGCTCCCCGTCCAGGTCAGCAAGTCACGCACCTGGGCCGGCACGGCGAGGACGGAGCGGCGGATCTCCGGCATCTGGGACAGGGTGTGGCCGTGGTACCAGCGACGGCTGGTCGCCTCCCGCTGGTCATAGGGGTACTCGTAGGCGAGAATGGCATTGGCCCCATGGTGATCCAGATAGCGCAGACTGCGCTGTCCGGCCGCCACGCCCCCCATCAGCACGATGGCGGGGAGCGGACGACCGTCCCACTCCGCGGGCAGGCTGAGGGAGACGTGGATCGTGTCCGCCAGGCGAGGCGGGCGCCGATCTCCCCCGCGGAGCAGCACCAGGTCCCGGAATTGGCGCGGTCCACCAGGAGTGTCCACCAGGGAACTGCGCTGCGCCACCACCCGCAGCTCCCGCGGCGGAGCGTCCAGCGGCGTCCGGCCCAACACCCAGCGCAAGGCGGCCAGCGCCAGAACCACAGCCAGCGACAGGGCCGCCAGGACGATGAGACCCTGGCGCAGCAGCTTGCTCACGGGCGGCCTCCTCCTCTCAGCAGGCGATTGGGCAGGCAATGTAGGCAAGGGGGCGCGATGGGGCGCAGGGCGCCGCGTCCTCCGGGGGACCATGACCTGCCCAAATCGAAACAGACGGTGCTGATGGGCGGCAGGTGCGGAAACCAGCGGAAACTGTTCAATAATGGGCTGCGTTGCCCGGAAATGAACACGAGTCAAACTCATGACAAGCTTGCTGGCTTTGCTTTCTTTGGCAAAACAAAGAAAGATGCATTGGCATGAGAGTTGCCAACAGCTGCCTCGCCCTGCAGGAATTCCTGCGAAACATTCTTAACACAGCTTAACGGAAGGAAAGACCCATGAACAAGTCCCTGTACCTCTGTCTCGGCGCGGCTCTCGCCGCCCCGGTGATGGCCGCCTCCCCGGCCGAGCGTGAGCTGGTCCAGGCCCAGGTGGCCGCCGGCCTCGCCGTCCCCAGCCAGAGCATCGAGCTGAGCGCCGCCGACCGCAGCTTCTGCGTGAGCGGCCTCATCGCCGCTGGTGAGTACATCGACATCACCTTTGTGCTGACCGAGGATTGCTGCGACTGGGAGATCAACTCCTGCCTGTCCGACGAGACGGACACCTATTTCACCAGCCTCGTCGGCCCCGGCATCTCCCTTGTCGGTTATGACGATCCGCCCTTCTGTCCGCGGGATTGCGGCTCGTGGGCCCCGGACGTGATGACCCAGGCCTATTCCTTTTCCAATGATGGCACGACCCCGCCCGATTGTCTGCCCGCCGGCGCCTACGTGCTGACGGTCTATTCTTTCTCGTCCTTCGATCCGGCCACTTGCGAGTTCGTGGATCCGGGACCCTTCACTGTCTGCATCAATTGCGAAGGCGATGGCGGCACGGTGGGCGCCGATGAGCTGCCCGCCGGCTTCGCCCTGGGTCAGAACTACCCGAATCCCTTCAACCCGACGACCTCCATCGGCTTCAGCCTGCCCGAGACGGGCGAGGCCAGCCTCAGGGTCTATGACCTGACGGGCCGCGAAGTGGCCACCCTGGTCAACGGCCTGACCGAGCGTGGCGAGCACGTCGTCAGCTTCGACGCCAGCGAGCTGGGCACGGGCGTGTACTTCTACACGCTGCAGGCCGGCGCGGTCAGCACCACCAAGAAGATGGTGTTGGTCAAGTAAGCGCGGGTTGATCCGAAACCTCGAGCCCCCGGCCCCGCGGCCGGGGGTTTGTTCGGCTCATAACCCCTGGTCCGCGCCCTCACGACTCGACGGCGCGCGATCCAAACTCAAGGAAATGCCATGCTGATGAAGCGCCTTGTGCCTCTGGGCCTGCTGTTGGCCGGAGCGCTTCGACTCCCCGCCGTCATGCCGCTGCCCGTAGACGATCTGCAAATCCAGCTGGTGGACGCGGGGACGCTGCGCTTTTTGTGGTCCCCGGTCGCCCAGGACGTGGATGGCCAGCCCCTCGCCTGCGTGGAGTACGCGCTGCACGGCTCCAGCTCGGCCAGGTTCGAGCCGGAGGAGGCCACCTGGATCACCACGACCAGCGCCACGGAGCTGGACCTGGCGCTGGCGGGGGAGGCCGGCTACTACCGGGTGCTGGCCCGGAGCTGCGCGGCGGGGAGCCCGCTTGATCTGTTGCTGATCCCTGCTGGTGTGATCACCATGGGCAACCCCAGCACGCCCCAATTCTGGGTGGACATGGTCATCACGCGGGATTTCCTGCTGGGGCGGACGGCGGTGACCAATCAGCAATACCTGGAGGCCCTCCAGTGGGCTTGGGACCAGGGCCTGCTCTCCATTGTCGGGGACCATGTCCGCCAACATGGCCAGAACCTGCTGCGCATCAATCAGAGCGGCGCCGACTGGCATGAGATCCGCTTCGACGCGAACAGCCAGCAGTTCTATCTGCATGCCGGAACCCACATCTCGGGCGGCGGCTGCGCCACGCCCTGCAGTTGGGGGCCGGGCCACGCCTATCCGGCCGGCTACGACCCGGCGGGCCATCCGGTGAAGTGGGTGTCCTGGTTTGGCGCGGCCTGCTACTGCGACTGGCGCAGCCAGATGGACGGCCTGCCGCCCTACTACAATGGCCAGTGGAGCCAGATCCCCAGCCCCGACAACCCCTACCTGGCCGAAGGCTACCGCCTGCCCACCGACGCCGAGTGGGAGTTGGCCGCCCGCTATCCCAACGACATGCGGCGCTATCCCTGGGGCGACAGCTCGCCCAGTTGCGCGAAGGCCAACTACGCGGGCTTGCCCAACCTGCACCGCTGCGTGGGCTGGACCATGCCGGCGGGCAGCCTCCCCGACGGCGCCTCGGCCCTGGGCCTGCTGGACTTGTCAGGCAATGTCCACGAGTGGTGCAACGACTGGTGGCAGTTCACCCCCGTGTCGCAGACGGATCCAGTGGGTCCCGCCACGGGCAGCACGCGCCTCTTCCGCGGCGGCGGCTGGGATGAGCAGCCAGGGGGCATCTACAGCTACAACCGCTATGGGGCAAGTCCGGGCCAGCTCTACTCCAACATGGGCTTCCGCCTCTGCCGCACGGCGCCCTGACCGCCACGGGGCGTGTCAAGCCGCGCAAGGGACAGCGAGGCGCCTTAATCAAGCAGGCTGCCCGCATCCGGTCATGTCCGGCCAGTGGAACACAGGATCCGGCGCCGGCTCCAGGATCATCCGGTGTCCAGGCTCGACGGAAGGCGGGAGCGCCGGGACGGGCAGAAGCTGCCCAGGTGTCCGACCATGGGTCGGACACCTGTTCGCCCACATGGATAGCTGGCCATCATCTTCCTGACACATGGCCCGACCTGTCCATTCGCTCCTGGCCAGTCTTGCGGGGGGCCGAGACCATCTGTGGCGTGCTTGGGTCATCCAGCGCTCGTGAGGCAGGCCGGGCGTCGCAGTGGCTGGACTTGCTGACATGCAGAGAATTGAGGCAGGGCAGCTTCTTCCACGTCGTCCGACCCTTCGTCCGACACCTGTCCATCCAGCTGTCCTCGACAGGCCATGGCTCCCCCGTCGTCCGGACGGGTGTCAACCAGATCCGACGCGACTCCTCCCCGCCTGCGCTACAGCACCCGATCCACAATGAGCGCCACCATGACGAAGAGCGCATAGCTGTTGATCGCCATGAAGCAGCGGATGAAGGCGCGGTCGCCGACCTCCCCGGTGGACGCTTCCTGTTGGGTCACGGGGCGGAAGCCCGCCCGCAGCCAGCGCGCCGCCAGCACGATGAGAGCCGCCGCGCAGAGGGCGATCAGCCAACCGGTCAGGTCGTGGCGCACGGCGCGGAAGAGGGGCATGAGCAGGCCGGCGATGGCGGTGGCGGCCGTCCAGGCGAAGGTGAGGCGCAGGATCTGGCGCCGCTCGAAGCGGTCGAAAAGGCTGGGCAGGCCGTTGGCCCGGTAGTGGCCCTCGTGGAAGAGCAGGAGCAGCCAGAAGTGCGGCACCTGCCAGATGAAGAAAAAGAAGGCCACCTGGTGGATGGTGAGATCCTGCAGGTGTCCGCCGCCGGCCGCCCAGCCGGCCAGGGGCGGCAGGGCGCCGATGAGGCTGCCCGGCAGCACGGCGAAGGGCGTGATCCGCTTCAGCGGGGTGTAGACCCCGTTGTAGAGCAGGGCGGTGGCCAGGCCGATGGCCATGGGCGCCCAGCCGCCCTGGAGCCAGAGCAGGAAGCTGCCCAGCGCCAACAAGCCCGCCGCCAGGACCGTGGCCCGCGCCCGCGTCACCCGTCCCGCGGGAATGGGCCGTCCCGCCGTGCGCGACACCCGGCCGTCGATGTCCGCCTCCTGCACGTGGTTGAGCGCGGCCGCCCCGCCGGCCTGCAGAAAGAGCCCGAGGAGGGTGAGGATGATGCCCGGGTCGAAGGAGCCCCGGGCCAGTACGTATCCCACGGCGGTGGTGAAGGTCACGGCCACCGTGATCTTCACCTTCATCAACTCGAAGAGGGCTTTCATCGCCGTCCCCCGCCTGGCGTCCGGGCCATCATGTCGCTCCCGCCGGGAGCGGGCGGAAGCCCGCGAAGAGCGACACGGCCTCGGCCAGATCCTTGAGCGGAAGGTGGTCACTGGCCTCGCCGAGGCGCTCCCAATGGGCCATCACGAGCGGATTGTGGTGCGCCTCATCGATGGCGGCAGCGGAGACCCACTCGAAGACCTCAAGGATGGTGCCGTCGGCGGCCTGCATGACGATGGCCTCCCGCGCCGTGGCCAGCCCCTCGGCGCGCAGGAGGGGCAGGTGCCCGGCGACGACCCGGAGCAGCTCGGCCTCGCGGCCGGGCTTGGGCCGATAGACGGCGATGGAGATGCGGCCTTCGTCCGTGTCCGGATGGATCATGGTCGGGCTCCTCCCACGTGGGCCAACTTCTGTGGCTGGCCTGCGCTACAGGCCCAGCAGCGTCGCGATGATCTCGTCCAGCTCCTCGTCGGTCAGCAGGTCCCGCTGCTCGGGCATGACCGGATCGTAGCCCTTGACCAGGTCCGCCCTGGGCTCCAGGATGGAGCGTCGCAGGTAGGCCTCGTCCGCCGTGATCTCGCGGTCCGCCCCGCCGCTGGTCACGCGGGTGCGACGGCCGGGCAGGCCCTTGAAGGAGGGGCCGATCAGGCGGCTGCCGTCCAGACTGTGGCAGGTGACGCAGCCCTTGGCGGCCAGCAGGTCCGGTCCGCGCAGCAGGGCGGGCGGATTGGCCCGCCAGACCGCGAACTCGGCCTCGGGCAGGACATGGACCTTGCTCAGCATGCGGGCATGCTGGTCGCCGCAGTACTCGGCGCAGAAGAGGTCGTAGGCGCCGACCCGGTCGGCCTGGAACCAGGCCTTGTTGGTGCGGCCGGGGACGGCGTCCTCCTTCAGGCGGAAAGCGGGCACGAAGAAGCTGTGCAGCACGTCGCGGCTCTCGATCTCGAGGCGCACGGGGCGGCCCTGGGGCACCACCAGTTCGCTGGAACGGCGGCCGTCCTCGTACTCGAAACTCCAGCTCCACATGCGGGCCGTCACCTTGACGGGCATGGCGTCCGCCGGGATCTTGCGCATCACCTTGAAACCGGTCCAGCCGTACCAGAACATGCTGAGGACGAGGAGGGTGGGGATCACCGTCCAGAGCGTCTCCAGCAGGACGCTGCCGTGGATCTGCGCCGGATGGGGGTTGCGCTTGCGGCTGTAGCGCACGGCGAACCAGATCATCACCGCGGTGATGCCCACCAGCAGCAAGGCCGAGATGCCCAGGATGTACCAGAAGGCCTGGTCGACGATGCCGGAATAGCTTGAGGCTCCCTGCATGACGGGCTCCTAGCGGTAGAGGTAGTCGAAGAAACTCAGGCCCATGAAGACCGCCATCAGGGCCACGGCGGCCAGGAACATGATCTTGAAGACGGGCGGCTCCCACTTCAGGTGCATGAAGTAGAGGAGCACGAGGGCCGCCTTGATGGGCGTCACCATCATGGCCACAGCCGTGCCCACGGCGCCGGGCCAGTGGATGGAGGCCGTCACCGTGACGCAGGTGAGGAGCATCAGCGCCGCCCAGATCCCGATGAAGGTCGAGTAGGGCTGGGGCGCGTGGGTGGCGACGCGGCCATCGTCATGGGCGCCGGCCTGGTCGTGCGCGTGGTCGGGCATGGCGTCCTCCTCAGTTCGTCAGGTAGAAGAGCGGCAGCAGGAAGATCCAGACGAGGTCCACCAGGTGCCAGTAGAGGCCGGCGTTCTCCAGCTTCACGAAGTCCCCCTGGTGGATGCGCCCGCTCTTCACCTGCAGGGCGATGACGGTGAGCAGGACCATGCCCACCACCACGTGGAAGCCGTGGAGGCCGGTCATCACGAAGTAGAGGCCGTAGAAGAGGCCCTCGCCGGCGGGCAGGGACTTCAGGTGCTCGGCGCCCGGATTGAGGCCGTGGACGAACTTGGCGCTCCACTCGAAGAACTTGATGACGAGGAAGACGCCCGCCAGGAAGATGGTCCAGAAGAGGCTGTTGAGCGCGGAGGCGCGGTCCCCCTTCTGCAGGGCCGTCACGGCCAGCACCATGGTCAGGCTGCTGGTGAGCAGGACGAAGGTGTTGGTCACCCCCAGCGGCACGTTGAGTTCCATGGCGGCCAGGTGGAAATCGTGGGTGTAGAGGGTGCGATAGACGGCGTAGATGAGGAAGAGGCCGCCGAAGAGGAGCAGCTCCGTGAAGAGGAAGATCCACATCCCCGTCTTGGCGCCCTCGTAGTCTTTGTGCGGGGCGTGGGCGGCGACGGTCGCCGCCGCGGCGGTGGTGGCGGCCTGCCTCATGCCGTCCTCCCCGTCGTGTGGTCGTAGGGTTCCGTCGTCACCTCGACGGGGCCGTCGAAGTTGAGGGTGGGCGGCGGGCTGCTCGTGTGCCACTCCAAGGTGGTGCCGCCCCAGGGGTTGTCCCCCGCCGGCGCGCCCCGGCGCGCGCTGTGCCACAGGTTCCAGAACATGAGGAGGAGGCCGCTGGCCAGCACCCAGGATCCCACGCTGGAGATGGCGTGGGGCAGGTGGAAGCCGGGCAGGTAGTCGTGGTAGCGGCGCGGCATGCCCATCATGCCCAGCACCAGCATGGGGAAGTAGAGCAGGTTGAAGCCGGCCAGGATCAGCCAGAAGGCCGTCTTGGCGCGGCCTTCGTGCACCATCCGCCCGAACATCTTGGGCAGCCAGTAGTGCAGGGCGGCGAAGAGGGCGATGCCCGTGCCGCCGAACATCACGTAGTGGAAGTGGCCCACGACGAAGTAGGTGTCGTGGACGTGGATGTCGGTGGAGAGGGCGCCGTTGACGAGGCCGGTCAGGCCGCCGATGCTGAAGAGGAAGATGAAGGCCATGGCATAGAGCATGGGGCTGTCCAAGCTGATGCTGCCCTTGTAGAGGGTGGCCACCCAGTTGAAGATCTTGATGCCGGTGGGGATGGCCACCAGGAAGGTCATCAGGCTGAAGACGACGCGGCTGGTGTCGCTCATGCCGGTGGTGAACATGTGGTGCCCCCACACCAGGTAGCCCACGGCGGCGATGGCCATGGAGCTGAGGGCGATGGCCCGGTAGCCGAAGATGGTGCGGCGGGCGAAGGTGGGCAGGATCTCGCTGATGACGCCCATGGCCGGCAGGATCATGATGTAGACGGCCGGGTGGGAATAGATCCAGAAGAGATGCTGGTAGAGGATGGGGTCGCCCCCTGCCGCCGGGTCGAAGAAACCGATGCCCAGGGTGCGCTCCAGCACGACCAGCACCAGGGTGATGCCCACCACCGGCGTGGCGATGACCTGGATCCAGCTGGTGGCGTAAAGGCTCCACACGAAGAGGGGCATCCTGAAGAAGCCCATGCCCTTGGCCCGCATGCGGTGGATGGTGGTGATGAAGTTGAGGCCGGTCAGCACGCTGCTGAAGCCCAGGACAAAGGCGGCCAGCACCGCCAGGCTGCCGTTGGTGCCGGTGCGCAGGGAATAGGGCGCGTAGAAGGTCCAGCCCGTGTCGGCGGCGCCGCCCCCGGCGAAGAGGCTGGTCACGGCCAGGGCGGCGCCCGCCAGGTAGACCCACCAGCTGGCCAGGTTGAGCCGTGGGAAGGCCACGTCCTCGGCGCCGATCTGCAGCGGCAGCATGAAGTTGCCCAGGATGGCGGGGATGCCCGGCACGATGAAGAGGAAGATCATGATCACGCCGTGCAGCGTGAAGAGGCTGTTGTAGACCCGCGGGCTGATGAACTGCTGGCCCGGCATGAGCAGCTCGAGGCGGATGGTGAGGCCCAGCAGCACGCCGATGCTGAAGAAGCTCAGCAGCGAGAAAAGGTAGAGGATGCCCACCCGCTTGTGGTCGGTGGAGAAGATCCAGGTGAGGATCCTGCCTCCGCCGCCCGCCGGCCCGAAGAATCCGCGCGGCACCGCCGCCGCGCTCGTGTCCCTGCTCATGCCCCCTCCCCTGTGGATGGTCCCCTGCTGTCCGTGCCGCGCGTCGTGTCCGGGCGCCGTCCCAGGCCCCGCCGGCCGCGGTGGCCGGTGGCGGCCAGGAAGCCGGCGAAGAGCCCCACCGTGAGCAGCATGCTGCTGCCCACCACTTTCATCGTGCTGAAGACGTAGGTGCGGCCCTGGGGGTCGTAGCTGAAACAGATGGTGAGCAGGCGCGCCGTGGTGGGCAGCACGGTGCCCTTGGCCGCCTCCATCACGCCCATCTTTAAATCGAAGGGGAGGAACTCCGTGCCGTAGAGGTAGCGCACGATCTTGCGCTCCGGCGAGAGGAGGACGAGGCCCCCCGGATGGACGTACTCGAAGCCGGCCTTCTTGTAGGAGAAGCCGGCGGCCTTGGTCAGCCGCTGGAGCTGCCCGGCCTCCCCGGTCAGGAAGCGCCAGGTCTCGGGGGGCAGGGGGCGGCTCAGCTGGGCCAGGTAGTTGGCCCGCTTCTCGGCGGCCACCGCCGGCGTGTCCCGCGGCTCGAAACTGACCGTGAGCAGTTGGAAGGGCTGCTGACGCGGGTCCAGGTCCGTCTTGCCCAGCACGTCGGCGATCTCGTTCAGGAGCGGCGTGCAGATGCCCGGGCAGTCGAAGTAGACGAAGGTGAGGATGGTGGGACGGTCCACCAGCTCCGCCAGGCGCACCGGGCGGCCCGCCTCGTCCACCAGCTCGATGTCGCCGGGCAGGACGCCGCCCAGCTGCTCATCGAAGAATACCCCCTCGCCCGCCCCGCTCTCCGTGGCCTCCCCCGCCCCGGCCCGCGCCAGGGATCCGGCCACCGGCCAAAGGACGAGGCATAACCCCAGCAGCGCGGCGGGCAGGCGGCCGCGGGATCGTGTTGGCCCATGCATGGCGCTCCTCACCTGTTTTTTCTCCAACAAACTTAGCCAAGCCAAACAATCAAGATCAAAAAAGGACTGCCCATCCGGCGGCGGGCAGCCTCCCGCTTGTCGGTCAGTGTGCCGCGGCCAGCTCCAGGGCACCCGGCAGGGCGGCGGCGAGGCGCTGCCAGTCACTTCCACCCAGCGTGCCCAGGGCAAGGGAGAAGCCGTTGCCCGGCGCGCCCGCATGCAGGGCGGCGGCCAGCTCGGGGCCGCTCCGGCCGCGCAGACCGGCCAGGGTCGCCCCGGCGCGGCCCGCATCCAGCACCAGATGGCGCAAATCGGCGGGCAGCGTCTCACGGCGCAGGGTCGGCGCGACGGCCTCCTCCGCCAGACGGGCCAGGGCCACGCGGACCGGCACGCGGGCCGGCTCGCGCACGCCGGCGCTCAGGCTGTGGCGCGCGTCCAACGCCGCCACCTCGGCCGCCCCGGCCACCGGCGCTGGAAAGGCCATGAAGGACTGCACGACATGGGCCAGGGCCAGGCGCTGGGCGGGTCCGTAGGTGTCATAAGCGGGCATGCCGGGGGGCAGGCCCTGCGTCAGCGTCTCGAAGATGCCGGTCAAGGCGGGGCCGTTTTTCCAGCCTGTCGCCTGCGAGAAGTCCCGCGCGCCCAGGGCGGCGCCGGCGGGACCGTCACCCTTGCCCTGCGGCCCGTGGCAGGCGACGCAGATCTTGTCGTACTCGGCCTTGGCCCAGCCGCGCAGCTCCGGATCCCCGGCCAGGGCGCGGGCCAGATCGATCCCCGGGGCCTGCCGGCCCGGCACCGGCGCGAACTCGGTGAGATCGGCGGGGGCGGCGGGCGGCTGGTAGCCGTGGCCGGCCAGGGAGGCGGGCCGGGTCAGCGCCGGACCCACCAGCAGGCCGAAGAAGATGACCATGGCCAGCAGGATGGCCAGGCTCCAGGCCAGGGTCGGCAGCAGGGATGGGCGGTCGCTGTGCGCCATGGGCGTTTCCTACAAGTGATAGTGAAGGCTGGTGTCGAGATTGGGGTCGCCCACCGGCAGGTCCTTCCCCACGGCCATGCGGCGCTGCGCCAGGATCAGACCCAGGCCGGTGAAGCAGAGGGCGAAGGCCAGCTCCTGCCAACCCAGGACGAAGCCCAGACCCAGCTCGGGGAAGATCAGCCAGTAGAGGTCGAGGGCCTGCCCGGCCAGGATGAGCCAAGCCACCCAGGCCAGGCGGCGCGCGTCCATCTTCACCTCCCGCGAGAGGAGGGCGAAGAAGGGGATGACGAAACGCACCACGGCCAGGAGGATGGTCACCGGGTACCAGCCCTGCGTCAGCCGCGCGTGGAACCAGAAGGTCTCCTCGGGCAGGTTGGCGTACCAGATGAGCATGAACTGGCTGAAGGCGATGTAGGCCCAGAAGACGGTGAAGGCGAAGAGGAAGCCGCCCAGGCTGTAGAGGTGGTCGCCGCGCACCTCCGTCAGGCGTCCCCGGCGCTGCAGGTGCAGGATGCCCAGGGTGGTGGCGGCCAAGCCGCTGAGAAAGACGCCGGCGAAGGTGTAGATGCCGAACATGGTGCTGAACCAGCGCGGCGACATGCCCATCAACCAGTCCACCCCGAGGATGGTGACGCTGAGGGCGAAGAGCCACATGAAGGGCGCGCTGTAGCGCTTGGCGAAAAGGCTGAAGCGCGGGTCGCGACTCTCGTCCTGCTTGACCGAGCCGCCCGCCAGCAGGCGCCAGGAGACCAGCCAGATGGCGAAGATGGCGGCCAGGCGCGCCAGGAAGAAGGGTGTGGCGTACCAGATGGCCTTGCTGTGCTGGTGGTGCTCCGTCACCATGGCCTGGCGGAACTCGGGCGTGGCCCAGCCGAAGGCGCCGCCCAGGCCCAGCGCCGCGCCGATGGCGAAAAGGATGGCCAGCGCGGGCAGCAGGCCGGCCAGGCGCTCCGGCACGCGGCGCAGCACGATGCTCCACTGGGCGCGGGTCAGGTGCTCCAGCGCCACCAGGAAGAGGGAGCCCAGGGCCACCGACAGCAGCAGGAGCGACCAGATGATCCAGTTGGCGCCGAAGCGTGGCAGGCCGCCGGCGAACCAGGAGGCGGCCACGCCCAGGGCGCCCAGGATGGTCATGCCCAGGACGAAGGGATGAAGCCTGGCCTTGTCCATCAGTGCTGTCCTCCCTCGGCCGGTTGGCTGGCGGCGTGGCGCAGGTCGCCCTCGGGGGCGTCCAGGGCCCGTTGCAGGGCGCGCAGGTAGTGGACCAGCGCCCAGCGGTCATCGGGCTTGATATCCTTGCCGTAGCCCGCCATCGTGTTCTTGCCCTGGCTGATCACCGCGTAGAGGTGCCCGTCGGGCACGCCCTTGAGCAGCGCCGTGTGGAAGTTGGCCGGGGCGCCCGTGTACTTGTCGGAGAGGAGCTTGGCGCCGTCCCCCAACTGGCCGTGGCAGACCAGGCAATGGGTCTCGTAGGCGCGCCGGCCGCGGGCGAGGATCTCGGCGGAGGGCGGCAGCGGGTTGGCCAGGAGGCGGCCGGCCTCCTCGGGGGTGGTCCAGGCGGCATGGGCGGCGCCCCGCGCCACCGTGCCCGCCACCGGCTGCCGCATGGACTGGCCGTCGGGGAAGAAGGCGGCCGGGCGGAAGGGCTGGACCCGCTCCTGCTCGTCCATCACGGCGATGAGGGGAATCACGTTCCACAGCCGCACCAGGTGCCAGGTGCCGATCCCGGCCAGCACGCAAATGAGCACGGTGGCGAGGACGGGCTTGAGCGGCAGCAGGGTGCCCGTGCCCAGGTCGTCGCTGCCGGTCACGTGCTCGATCTCGGGCGCTCCCGCCTGGCGCAGGGCGGCCTCGGCCGCCGCCGCCTCTTCCGGCGTGGCGACGCTGACGGCCAGGGCGAAGCGGTCCCGCGTGATGCGCGGCATGGAGCGGCTGGCGAGGATGGGGTGCGAGTAGTGGGGCAGCTTGTTGGCCAGCGCCAGCATGCCGAACACGGCGCCCACGATGGAGGCGAGCAGGACCGTCACCTCGAAGACGATGGGGATGAAACTGGCCCAGGAAAAGTAGGGCTTGCCGCCGAACTGGATCTGGTAGTCGGTGGTGAAGACCCAGGTCTGGAAGCCCAGGGCGATGGCCAGCCCGGCCAGGCCCAGCACGAGGACGATCTTCCCCACGTGGGATTTGGGCAGCCCCAGCGCCTTCTCCAGTCCATGGACGGGATAGGGCGTGTAGGCCTCGAGACGCTCGCCGAAGGTGGGGCGCAGGGCGCGCACCGCCTCCACCAGGCGCTGGGCGTCCTCGTAGAGGCCCAGGACCAGGAAGGGACGATCACTCATGGTGGCCTCCATGCCGGGGCTGGGCGCCGGGCAGCACGGCCTTCAGCTCCGCCGTGGCGATGACGGGCAGGGTGCGGGCGAAGAGCAGGATCATGGTGAAGAAGAGGCCGAAGGTGCCGGCAAAGATGCCCATGTCCACCAGGGTGGGCCGATAGTAGCCCCAGGCGCTGGGCAGGTAGTCCCGGTGCAGGCTGGTGGCGATGATGACGAAGCGCTCGAACCACATGCCGATGTTGACGACGATGGAGATGGCGAACATGGCGGCCAGCGAGCGGCGGATGCGCCGGAACCAGAAGAGCTGCGGCGCGATGACGTTGCAGCTGACCATCGTCCAGTAGGCCCAGGCATAGGGGCCGGTGGCGCGGTTCATGAACACGAAGTGCTCGTAGGGCACGCCGCCGTACCAGGCGATGAAGAACTCCATGCCGTAGGCGTAGCCCACCATCGAGCCCGTCACCAGGATCACCTTGTTCATCACCTCCATGTGGTCCATGGTGATGAGGTGCTCGAGGCCCATGATGCGGCGCACGAAGACGAGGACGGTCACCACCATGGCGAAGCCGCTGAAGACGGCGCCGGCCACGAAATAGGGCGGGAAGATGGTGGTGTGCCAGCCGGGGATGACGCTGGTGGCGAAGTCGAAGGAGACGATGCTGTGCACGGAGAGCACCAGCGGCGTGGCCAGTCCGGCCAGGATCATGTAGGCCTTCTCGTAGTGGTTCCAGTGCCGCGCCGCCCCGCGCCAGCCCAGGCTCAGGGCGCCGTAGACCGCCCGCTGGACGACTCCTTTGGCCCGGTCCCGGGCGCTGGCGAGGTCGGGGATGAGGCCCACGTACCAGAAGAAGAGGGAGACGGTGAAGTAGGTGCTGACGGCGAAGACGTCCCAGGCCAGCGGGCTGTTGAAGTTGATCCACATGCCGCGCTGGTTGGGGTAGGGGAAGAGCCAGAAGGCGAGCCAGGGCCGGCCCACGTGGATGGCGGGGAAGATGCCGGCGCACATCACGGCGAAGATGGTCATGGCCTCGGCCAGACGCGCGATGGCGTTGCGCCAGCGCTGGCGGAAGAGGAAGAGCACGGCGCTGATCAGCGTGCCGGCGTGGCCGATGCCCACCCAGAAGACGAAGTTGGTGATGTCCCAGCCCCAGAAGACGGGGTCGTTGTTGCCCCAGACCCCGATCCCCATGTAGAAGGTGTAGCCGATGAGGGCGAAGCCGGCCAGCATGAGGGCCGTGGTGAAGGCGATGGCCACCCACCAGGCGAGCGGCGGCTTGCGCTCCATGGGCTGGAAGACGGCATCGTCCACCATGCCCAGGCTGACCTCGCCCACGACAATTGGCTTGGGGCGGACCTCGGCCAGGATGGCGTCAGGACTCATGGGCGTCTCCCGCGGCGATCGGGTTGCGGACTTCGGCCAGGTAGGTCACCGCCGGGCGCACGCCCAGCTCCTCCAGCACCTTGTGGCGGCGATCGGAGGCGGCCCGGCGCGCCACCAGCGTCTCCCCGTTGAGGTCGCCGAAGGTGATGGCCCCGGCGGCGCAGGCCACGGCGCAGGCGGGCCGCACCTCGCCGTCCGCCACGGGGCGTCCCTCGCTCAGGGCCTGGCTCCTCACCACCTGGATGCGCTGCACGCAGAAGGTGCACTTCTCCATCACGCCGCGGGGGCGGATGCTCACCTCCGGGTTGGCCGCCAGCTGCAGCACCTCGGCCAGGCCGCCCGTGTAGTCGAAGTAGTTGAAGTGGCGCACCTTGTAGGGGCAGTTGTTGGCGCAGTAGCGCGTGCCCACGCAGCGGTTGTAGGTCATCTGGTTGAGACCGTCCTCGCTGTGGGTGGTGGCCGCCACGGGGCAGACGTTCTCGCAGGGGGCGTGGTCGCAGTGCTGGCAGAGCATGGGCTGGAAGACCATGTCCGGGTTGTCGAGGCCGCCCTCGTAGTAGCGGTCGATGCGCAGCCAGTGCATCTCGCGCCCCTCGTCGATGCGTTCCGGCCCCACCACGGGGATGTTGTTCTCCGCCTGGCAGGCGATCACGCAGCCGGCGCAGCCCACGCAGGCGGTCAGGTCGATCACCATGCCCCACTTGTGGCCCTTGTACTCGTGGTCCGGGTAGAGGGAGAGGGGCGCCTGCTCCTCCATCGCCACGCCGTGGTCGTGGCCGGTGGGCAGGGTCGCGTCATGGCCCCCGCCATGGTCGGGGGCGCCCGTCCCGCCGGCGGCGTAGGCCGCCACGGACAGGCTGCGCACCAGATCGCGGCCCTCCATCAGATGGTGCTCCTGGGTGGTGTGGACGCTCCCCTTGCCGCCGGCGCGCTCCAGGCGGGCGGACAGGATGAAACGCCCATCCGCCAACAGGGGGAAGGCATTGACGCCGATCCCCTCGGCCACGCCCAGGGCGCGGCGTCCGTGTCCCAGCGCCAGGGCGATGGTGCCCTCCCGCTGGCCGGGCTGCACCAGCGCCGTGCAGGCCAGCTCGTGCCCGGCCGCCGCCAACCGCACCGAGTCGCCGTCCTGGAGGCCCAGGCGGCGGGCGTCGGCGGGGGAGAGGGCGAGGGGATTGCCCCAGGTGCACTTGGTGACCGGATCCGGCAGCTCCTGCAGCCAGCCGATGTTGGCTCCGCGCCCGTCGCCCAGGTGGCGGTCGGCGTGGAGCACCAGTTCCAGGCCTTCCGTCGGCGCGGCGGCGGGGGCGAGGCGGGCCAGGGCCTCCCAACGTCCGGCCGGCGGCGGGACTGCGGCGGGCTGGGTGGCGAACCCGTCGTGCAGGGCGGAATGCCAGAAGGCCTCGAAGGCCAGCGGGCTGTTCAGGCGGGTCCATTCCCCGCGCCAGCGGGACTTCAGCCAGTCCTCGGCCGAGGTGGGGACATCCTGGCCCAGGCCGCGCAGCACGGCGAGGAAGAGGTCCTCACCCTGGCGCGTGTCGTAGAGCGGCGCCACCACCGGCTGCTGCAGCAGGCCGCCCGCCAGGTCGCCCCAGCTCTCCAGCCAGTGGTGGGTGGCCAGGGTCCAGGCGCAGGCGGCCGCGCTCTCATCGGGCAGAGTGCCCAGCCGGAAGCGCTGATCGACGCCGGCCAGAGCCTGGGTCCAGTCGCCGGGGGCGTCGTAGAGGGGGTTGGCCTCCCACAGCACGGCAGCGCTGTATTCGCCGCGCGCCAGGCGTCCGGCCAGGGCGGCAAGGGCGGCCGGGGTGGCCAGGGGCCGCAGGGCGGCGGGCCGCAGCTCGACCGTGTGGCCCTCGGCGCCCAGCATGTGGTTGAGCAGCCAAGCGGCGGCATGGGCGTCGGCGTCGGCGCTGTGTCCGGCCACGACCAGGGCGGCGCGGTCCGCCTGTTGCAGATCCTGCGCCAACTGCTCGAGGAGGGCGGCGTCCAGGCCCTCGGCGGCGGCCAGTTCCGCCAGCGAGGGACCGGCCGGCAGGCCGGCGGGAAGGGTCCGGCCCAGTTCACCCAGGCGGCGGGCCAGGGCGAAGCCCAGCGCTCCCAGACGGGAGGCGCGCAGGGGGAGGCGCTGGTCGGACTTGCCGCCGGTGAGGGTCATGCGGGACTCCGCCGCCCACAGCCGGTTCATGGTCCGGGGGGAGGCCCCCTCGCGGGATTCGAAGTGCCGGCCGGCCACGAAGCCGCGGATCTGGCGCGTCACCTCGCCCTCGCCGGAGAAGAGCTCGGCCTCGAGGCCAAGCACGACCTGGGCCCGGTCCAGGTGAAGGCGGGGCAGCAGCTGCGCCCCGCTCAACCCGGCGGAGGCGGCCAGGGCGCCGTGGGGGGCGGCCGCCTCCCAGGAGACGATCTCGAGGGCGGGAAGGGCCTGTTCCAGGCGCTCCAACAAGGCCTGGCGGGCAGGTGAGAGCACGGCCGGCACCACCAGCAGCGCGCGGCCGCCGCGCAGGGCGGCGGCCAGGGCCGTCTCCGCTTCTTCCCAGGTGACGGCGGCGCTCTCGCGCCGCGGACCCTGAAGCCGCTCCGGATCATAGAGGGCGAGCAGTTCGGCCTGGGCGCGCACGGGAGCGCTGCCCTGGCTGTCGCCGTGCCGGTCGTTCCCTTCGATGAGAATGGGGCGCGCCTCGCGCGTCTTCACCAGCAACGGGAAGGCCCAGCAGCCCTCCGCCCATGAGGTGGCGTACCAGACGGCCCGCCCGGGCTGGCCGTCCTCGGGACGCCGCGTGTAGGGCACGATGCTGCCTCGATCGATGTCGCGGCCGCAACCCGCCGTGCCGGCGGCGAGGGCGGCCGAGGCGCCCAGCAGTCCCAGGAAGCGGCGGCGGGACATGCCGGCGGCCGGATCCTCCGGCGCCTGGGCGCTGCCCGGGACGAACTCGCGGGCGGCCAGGCCGGCCACGCGCGGATCTCCGGCCCGCTCGTCCGCCAGGCGCCAGAAGCGGGACGGATCAAGGGAGGCGGGTCGATTATCCATGACGCCGCACCGCATGGCGGGGTGGACGGACGGCCGGCGCGCCGGCGCGGGATTCCTCCCGCGCAGGGTCCATGGCCGGAACCGGGTCGGCGGAGGCCGGCGCCACGGCCAGGGGGGCAAGGGCCAGGGCGGCCAGCAGGCCACCCAGGGTCCCCAGGGCCTCGCGTCGACTGGTGCGCTCCATCAGCACGGATCCTCCTGCGTCTTGTTCAGGTCAACGATGACAGGCGTTGCAGTTGGTGGGCCCCGTGGGGTGGCCCGCGGCCGCGGCCACCATTCCTTCGCGGGGCGGCGGCACGGGGGTGGACCACTCGCGCTGGCCGCGATGGCATTGCAGGCAAGCGCCCATCCTCATGTTGAGCACTTGTTCCACGATCTCCATGCGCTCCACGGGGCCGTGGCACTCCTGGCAGGCAATGCCCAGGGCGACGTGGGGGCTGTGGTCGAAATAGACGTGGTCGGGCAGGTCGTGGACCCGCTTCCAGGGGAAGCTCTCGCCCGCTTCCAGGGCCGCCTTCAGGCGCTGGATGTGCGGGCTGTCCGGCAGGGTGAGCTCATGGCACTTGAAACAGGCCTCCAGGGCCGGCACCATGGCATGGCGGCCTTCGCGGGCTCCGCTGTGGCAGTACTCGCAGGGGATCTGGTTGTCCCCCGCATGGACCTTGTGGGAATAAGGAATGGGCTGCTCCGGGGCGTAACCCATGTGATAGCGGTCCGGTTGGGTGTTCCAGCCCACCAGAATGACGGTGATCAGCACACTGACCACCGTCAACGGCAGACCAACGCGAAGGAAGCGGTCAACTGCCTGCATGGTCTTCTGTCTGCCTTCGGTTTTCGGCGCCCGGGCGACGCGAGGGCCTGGGCGGCGGCTGAGATTCGGCGCGGCGCGAAACGAAAGCCAACATGATAATGCTCATGGAATGAATCGGCCATGACTTTCATCAATCAAGGCCCCGGGGCAGGATCAACTGGGAGGGCGGCCGCGCCGGGCGCTGTTCCGGACGGGTTTTTGCCCTGTGAAAGGGATCGCCTCCCGCCGGGGCGGGAGGCAGGGGGCGGCGCGAGCATGGCCGGGACTGGTCGTGGCGTGGCCCGGCACTCCGGAGGGGCCAGCCGGTCGACTCCTCGACCCGGCGCCTATTCACAGTAGACACGCACGGTTTCACCGTCGCCCTCCACGTCGATGCCGGTCTCCTGGAGAGTCTGCACGATCTCATCAAGGGCCTTGCCGTCCAGGTCGTCCACGGAGAAGTTCAACCCCTTCTCTTGCATGGCGATGTCCACCTTGGCCCGGGCGCTGTCCGGCAGGAGCCCCTTCAGCTTGATGCCGGCCCGCAACAGACTCAACGGCACGCGCACATTGACTTTCTCGCCGCCCTCCTTGACCACGAGGACGCGCAGGAACCTCGCCTTGGCAGCGCCACTCTCGGCCTGCCTGTGGGTCTCCGCTGCCCCGGCGGCGACGGCCGGGTTGCCCCGCTCCTCCACTTTGACGGCCTCCAGCAGGCGCTCGGCCTCGTCCACATTGATGCGGCCTTCCGCCAGCAGTTCCAGGATCCGCTTCCGCTCGTCCATGTCCACACCTCCTTTACTTCACCGGGGATTCCGGATCGGACCCCGAGGTCTCCAGTTGTTCGAGGATCTCCTTGACACTCAGGCTGCCGCGCTCCAAGCCATCCAGCAGCCGCCCCACCCGGCCGGCGGCGGGGGGCGCCGCCTCCCGCTCGATCTGCACGTCCAGGAAGCTCAACTCCTCCGACAGGCGGCGGAGCCGGTTCTTGATGGTGGGGTAGCTGAGGCCGAAGCTTTCCTCCATCTGCTTGATGGACCCATGGGAGCGGACGAAGGCGGCGATGAAGACCTGGTCCTCCGCCTTGAGGCGGGCCAGGGGTGAGGGCTCGAAGGAGCCCTCGATGACCAGGTCCTCGCCGGGTAGCCGCACCCGTTCGATGCGGAACTCCTTGCCCTGGGTCCAGTGGGTCAGGCGTTGCCAGCTGTCCATTTCCGACCTCCTTGGACAAAAGATAATGTTGGATTTTAGAAAATCAATATTTGCTGGCGCAAGAATTAAAAAAATCAATCTTTCTGGCGATGGAAGGTCTGCCTCGTCCTTTGCCTTCACAGGTGGACCTATTCCGCAAGGAGTCGGACAATCTTCCGCTTGACATGGCCATGAATGATTGCCAATCTGTGCTCCAGCTAGCTCAAATCGCTTTTCAAGTGGTTTGAACTCCAGTTGAACGAAGAAGTGAAAAAACTTTTACAAGGAGGCGGGTCGCACCATGAACCACGACAAGGGACAGGTGGAGAGGGTCACGGCGCTGATCAAGAAAGCGGGCATCCGCTTCATCAATCTCCATTTCACGGACATCAGCGGCATTGTGAAAAGCGTGGGGATCCCGGTCAGCATGTGGCAGGACGTGCTGGACCACGGGCAATGGTTCGACGGCAGCTCGATCCAGGGTTTTGCCCGCATCGCCGAGAGCGACATGATGCTGGTGCCCGACCTGCCCACCTTCGTGCAGATTCCCTGGGACGAGGACGTGCCCACCGCCCGCGTCATCTGCGACGTCCACCACCCCGACGGCTCCCCCTTCGAGGGCGACCCGCGGCGCGTGCTGCGCCGCATGGTCCTGGCGGCGGAGGCGGAGGGATTCACCTACTTCACCGGCACCGAACTGGAGTTCTTCCTCTTCAAGCCCCAGCCGGACGGCAGCCTGCTCCCGCTGCTGCCCCAGGACCGCGCCGGCTATTTCGACGTCTCCACCGACCTGGCCCACACCGTGCGCCGCCACATGGTGGACCACCTGGTGCAACTGGGGCTGGAGATCGAGGCCCTGCACCACGAGGTGGCCATCGGCCAGCACGAGATCAATTTCAAGTACGACAAGGCCCTGGCCACGGCGGACAAGGCCATCACCCTGCGCCTGGCGGTCAAGGCCGTCGCCCAGAAGCACGGGCTCTACGCCACCTTCATGCCCAAGCCCATCCACGGCGAGAACGGCTCCGGCATGCACACCAACCAGAGCCTCTGGCAGAATGGCCGCAACGCCTTCATCGGGAAGAAGGACCAACACGGCCTGAGCGAGCTGGCCAAGCACTTCATCGCCGGACAGCTCAGCCACGCCCGCGCCATGAGCGCCGTCATCGCGCCGCTGGTCAACAGCTACAAGCGCCTGGTGCCGGGTTACGAGGCGCCGGTCTACGTCAGCTGGGCCAGCCAGAACCGCTCGGCCCTCATCCGCGTGCCGCGCATCAGCCCCGGCCGCGAGAATGCCACCCGCATCGAGCTGCGCTGCCCGGATCCCTCGGCCAACCCCTACCTCGCCTTCGCCGTGATGCTGGCCGCCGGACTGGACGGCGTCAAGAACAAGCTGCCGGCCCCCCGCGCCGCCGAGGAGGACCTCTTCCACGTCTCCGAGGCGCGCCGCATGCGCATGGTGTCCATGCCGGGCTCCCTGGGGGAGGCGGTGCGCGAGTACAAGAAGAGCCGCCTCATCCGCCGCGTCTTCGGCGACGATCTCTTCCAGTCCTATCTCGTGGCCAAGACCAAGGAGTGGGATGCCTACCGCACGCAAGTCACACAGTGGGAGCTGGACCGCTACCTGGCCATCTATTGAGCCGAGTGGCGCCCCTTCCCCCGCGCCCTGGGGGAAGGGGCGCCGCGGTGGCCGCCGTCCGCGGGCGGACCTTCAGAGGGCAGGCCTTCTGATCAATGGGCGCGGGGCAGTGTCAGCACGAAGACGGCGCCCTGGCTCACTCCCCGGGAGAGCCCTTCCAGCGCGCCATCATGCAGTTCCGCCAGGCGCCGGCTGATGCATAGGCCCAGGCCGCTGCCCTCGCCGCGGCTGCTGTGGGGCCGGTGGTAGCGATCGAAGATGTAAGCCAGGTCCGCCGGGTGGATGCCGGGGCCGTTGTCCTCCACCTCCAGACGGACCTGATCCTCAGCTGTCTCAAGGCGCACGGCAAGGCGGGCCTCGCCCTCCGGCCCGGCCGCCAACTGGTTGACGGCATTGCGCAGCAGGTTGCGCAGCACCTGCGCCAGGCGGGACTCGTCGGCCAGGACCAGGGCCGGCGTGGCGGGACGCCTCCACTCCAGGGCGATGCCCCGGTCCAGGCAGGCCAGCTCGACGGCGGCGATCTCGCCGTCCACCAGGTCGGCCAGATCGAGCGGTCGCCGCTGCAGGTGAAGGCCGGCCTCGTCGAGCCGGGCCAGGTCGAGCAGGTCGGTGACGAGGGCGTCCAGCCGCCGGGCCTGGGCCATGCACAGCTGGATGGCGCGGCGGGTCTCGTCTGGCAATGGCTGCCGCAGGAGGAGATCCAGGTTGCCCATGATCGTGGTCAGGGGGGCGCCCAACTCATGGCTGACCTCGCTGACCAGCTGCCGGCGGCGGCGGTCTCCTTTCTCCAGCTCGGCGGTCAGGTCCTCAAGGCGGGCCGCCATCCGGTTGAACTCCCGCGCCAACCCGCCCAGTTCGTCGTCGCGTCCCGTCGGCAGGCGGCTGTCCATCTCCCCCCGGCCCAGGCGGATGAAGGCGGCATGGAACTGGCCCAGGCGTCTCAGGAGAGGACGGGCCAGCAGCCAGGCGGCCAGGCCGGCGATGGCGGCCGAAACCGCCAGGATGGCGATGAGCAGCCCCTGTCCGCCGGACCGCCAGAGGCCGCCTCCCCGCGACCCGGCCAGCAGCAGCCAGCCCTCGGCGGCGGGGCGCGCCACCAGGGCCAGCTCCCGCGCGGCGGCCCAGCGCTCGAGGGCGGCGGGGGATAGTCCGGCCAGGGCCAGCTCCTTGAGTTCGCCCAGGCGGGGATCCTCCGCCAGGAAGCCGGCCGCCGCCAGGTTGCCCCCGGCGTCCAGCCAGACCAGGCTCATCACCTGGGGCCGTCCCAGGCTGAGCTGCATGCGGTGGCGCAGTTCGGCCCGCCGGCTGATGAGGGGGCCCATCCCGGCCCAGGCCCGCAGGCTGTCCTCCACCGCGGGCAGGATGAGGCCGGCCTGTTCGCGCAGCTCCACCTGGTGCAGGGCCAGGTCGCGGGCGCGGATCCAGCGGGAGACGAGCAGGCCGGTGAGGAGGGCCTGCAGGCAGAGCAGGAGGAGCAGCAGCAGGCCGAAGCGGGCGGCCAGACTGACGGGCAGGCGCCGCGGGCGGCTCACGAGTCCTCGTCCAGGGTCAGGGAATAGCCACGGCCCCGCACCGTGCGCACTTGGGGCATGCCGGGACCGGCCATCTTGCGGCGCAGGCGGACGATGAGCGTGTCCACGGCGCGGTCGTAACCCTCGTAGTCCACGCCCCAGGCCTGCTCGATCAGTTCGTCGCGGCCCAGGACCCGGCCCTGGTTAAGGAGCAGGATGCGCAGGACCCGCACCTCCAGGGGGCTCAGGTCCAGTGGCTGGCCGTGGCGGCGGGCCTGGCGGCCGTCGCTGTCCAGGCTGAGGGCGCCCAGGCTCAGGTTCGTGCCCGGTTGCGCGCGGCTGCGGCGGAGGAGGGCGTGGACGCGGGCGCTAAGCTCCCGCAGCGAGAAGGGCTTGCCCAGGTAATCGTCGGCGCCGGCCTCCAACCCCTCCACCTTGTCGTCCTCGCTCTTGAGGCTGGTCAGCATGAGGACGGGCAGGGAGCCGATCTCCCGCACCTTGTGCAGGATGCGGATGCCGTCGCCGCCGGGCAGGATGCGGTCCAGGACAAGGAGGTCGGGCAATCCGGCGTGCAGGGACTGCAAGGCGGAACGCAGGTCGCCGCACACCGCGCAGGACAGCCCCTCGTCCTCCAGGGCGCGATGGATGAGGTCGCGGACGTGGGGATCATCCTCGACGATCAGGATGCGGGCGGCGGACATGCAATCATCTCCCCTGTCGTTCGTTTGGTGGAATGCGCCCGGCTCCCCCGGCGGCGGGGACTTGTCACATTGTTGCCACACGGCGGCGGCGCCAAGATGACAGTTTCCGCGGCGAAGAGGGGAGATGTGATGGGAGTCTGGTCATGGTCGGTGGCGCTGCTTCTCCTGCTTGTCCTTTCCGGCGGCCGGGCCAGGGCGGCGATGGAACACCGCTGGCTCACGCTGGGGGGCGGTCTGGAGGCGGCCCGCTACGCCGACGAGGACCCCTTCCGCTTCCAGCGCGCCAAGGCCTTCAGCTCTTCCCTCTTCGGCAGCGCGGGGGCCGGGGAGCGCTGGCTGGCCGCCGCGGGCTGGACGGACCAACGCCTCCGCCAGGAGGGCAGCGCCGCCTGGCTGGAGGAGGATGGCTGGGAGTACCGCGGCCTGCAGCGCACGCTGTGGCTGACCCGCGCTGTCACACCGGGCTGGGGCGTGGAGGCGCTGGGGCACGGCAGCTCGACGCGCCTGGCCTGGACCGAGGCCGGACGGGCCAGGGAGGAGAGCCGCCACGGCTGGCTGGTCGGGGGAGGGCTGTCCTGGTCCCCGCATCCCGCCACCGGGCGTCCGCTCGTCTTGGGCATCCGCCTGGCCCGGCTGCGGCCGGCCCACCGCGAGGCGGAGGGGGGCCGCATCCACGTCGCCGAGTTGAACCTGCGACGTCCGCTCGGCGCCGGCAGCGGACGGATCGCCCTGCTGGCCACGCGGTCGGAAGAGGGCCTCAAGCTCGCCGGCCTGGCGCGGGGAGCGGCCGTGGTGGGCGCTGGTCGGCTGGGTCTCCATGCCAGCCTGCTGGCCGGCCGGCTGGACCACTGGTACGACGTGGAGCGCCTGGTCGTGCACGATGGGCCGCGCCCCTTGCGGGCGGCCATCGGCGTGGGCCTGGACTTCAAGATGGGGGCGGGCTGGAGCCTGTCCGCCGCCACCGGCTGGGAGCGGGTGGAGGATCACGAGAGCCGCTGGCTTTATCTGGGGACGAGGTGGAGCCGCCAGATCTGGGCCGTCGTGCCATGAACGGGGATGGCCAAGGGCAAGGGGGGAGACGGACATGAAAGCAGTGCTGCTGGGACTGCTGCTGGTGGTCCAGGCCGCCACGGCCCAGGAACTGGGGATGACCCTCAAACTGGACGCCAAGGGACAGAAGCCGGAGAAGGTCTTCGTGTCGGGAAGGACGGACAAGGCCGCCTGGCTGGGGATCTCCTTCTACCCTTACGGCACCCAGAACGTGCTGGCTGATGGAAGCCACCAGGTCCTCCAGGTGCCCGCCGGCCGCTTCGAGCACGCCTTCCAGGTGGCGGACCGCCTGACGGGCGGCGGGGTGGAGGTGGCCCTTTGGGAGAAGCGCGTGGCCGCCGCCCAATGCGCCGGCCCCTGCGAATGGTGCCACAAGAACGGCTACCACCTCGAGAACCAGATGCTCTATCTCTACGGCAGCCTGGCGGCCTCGGCGGGGGCGGGAAAGGCCCAGACCCATGGCAAGTGACGGGGCGGCCGGCGCGCTGGCCCACCTTCATCTCAATCCGCAGGGCTTCCTCTTCGATCACCACAGCGGACTGAGCTTCAGCACCAATGGCACGGGCGCCTTCATCCTCGATCGCCTCATCCAGGGCCGGACGCGGGCGGACATCCTGCGCGCCCTGGTCGAGTCCTGGGAGGTCGCCCCCGACCAGGCGGCGACCGATCTCGACGAGTTCGTCCAGGCCCTGCGCCGCCACCGCGTCCTGCCGCGCGACAAGCAGGAGGCGGCGGCATGAGACCGCAGCCCATCGCCGACTGGCGCCGGGCCGGCATCGCCGTCAGCGGCCTCAACGCGGCGGACAATCCGGCGCCGGGCATCGCCGTGGCGCGCAGCCTGCGGGAGGCCGGGCACCGCGGGCGCCTCGTCGGCCTCGCCTACGATCCCATGGATGCCGGCGTCTACAGCGGGTCGCTCTTCGACGAGGTCTACCTCGTGCCCTTCCCCCGCCGCGGGTCCGACGCCCTGATGGGCCAGCTGCGCCAGGTGCGGGCCGACGGTCCGCTCGATCTGGTCCTGCCCACCCTGGACAGCGAGATGGAGCTCTACCTGACCCTGCAGCCGGAGCTGGAGGAGCTGGGCGTGCGCTGTCTGCTGCCCGACGAGCAGGGCCTCGCCATGCGCGCCAAGTCGCGCCTGGCCGAGTTTTGCCGGCAGCATGGCTTCGCCGTGCCGCCCACCGAGGTGGTGCACAGCCTGGAGGGACTGCGCGAGGTCTGGGAGGATCTCTGCGATCCCGGCGGACGGGAGCCGGTCTACATCAAGGGCGTTTTCTACGAGGCGCGCAAGGCCTGGGTCCTCGAGCAGGCGGAAGCGGCCTTCATCGAGATCGCCGCCCGCTGGGGCCTGCCTGTCATCGCCCAGCGGGGCCTGCCCGGCTTCGAGTACAACATCTGCTGCCTGGGGGACGGGGCGGGCGGCCTGATCGGCGCCGTGCCCATGCGCAAGCTGGGCGTGACGGACAAGGGCAAGGCCTGGTCCGGCGTCACGGTGGGCGAGCCGCGCCTGCTGGACCTGGCGCGCCGGATGATAGGCGCCCTGCGCTGGCGCGGCCCCTGCGAGCTGGAGATCCTCTGCGCGGAGGAGAACGATGAGCTGGCCCTGATCGAGATCAATCCGCGTTTTCCGGCCTGGTGCTACCTCTGCGCGGGGGCCGGGCAGAACCTGCCAGCCGCCCTGGCCCGTCTCGCCCTCGAGGGCCGCTGCGAGCCGCTGGCGCCCGCCCGCAGCGGGGTCATCTACAGCCGCGCCGCCGTGGACGTCATTTGTGATCTGGACGTGCTGGAGCGCCTGAGCATCTCCGGCCGCGCCGTGCATCGCCCTGCCGGGGAGCCGACCGATGAGCGCTGAAGCCCGCCGCCTCTACGAGAAACCCGTGTTGATCCGCCACCAGGCCGGCCTGCAGAACAAGTTTGGCAAGCTGCCCACCCTCCGGGTGATGGAGGAGCTGGACGGGGTTCCGCTGGCCGGGCTGGCCCGGGACTTCGGCACGCCCCTCTACCTGCTCTCCGAGAGCGCCCTGCGCCGCAAGGTCCAGCAGTTCCGCCGCGCCTTCGAGACGCGCTATCCCCGGGTGCGGCTGGCCTGGTCCTACAAGACCAACTACCTGGGCGCGGTCTGTCGCATCATGCAGCAGGAGGGCTCTTGGGCGGAGGTCGTCTCCGGCCATGAGTTCCGCCTGGCGCGGGAGCTGGATGTCCCCGCCGACCGCATCATCTACAACGGACCGGACAAGGACGACGATTCCCTGCGCGCCGCCATCGCCGGCGGAGCCAGGATCCACCTCGACCACCTGGAGGAGATCCCCCGCCTGGAGGCCCTGGTGCGCGAGGTCGGCCTGCCGGCAGGCCGGGACCGGCTGCCCGTGGCCATCCGCGTCAACATGCAGCTGGATGCCCAGCACTGGGACCGTTTCGGCTTCAACCTGGAATCGGGCCAGGCCCACGAGGCGGCGCGCCGCCTGGCCGACAGCGCCGAGTTGGAACTGGCCGGGCTCCACACGCACATCGGCACTTACGTGGACAACGTGGACCTCTACCGGCGAGCCGCTGGACGGCTGGTGGAGCTGGCCGTCTGGGTGAGGCGCTTCACCGGGGCCCGCCTGCGCTGGTGGGACATGGGGGGCGGCTTCGCCACGCGCAACACCCTGCACTGGGCCTACCAGGGCGGCGAGGTGACCTGTCCCAGCCTGCAGCAGTACGCCGAGGCGATCTGCCCCGTGCTGGCCACCCTGCCGCTGGAGCCCGGGGAGGAGCTGCCCGAGCTCTTCTTCGAGACGGGTCGCGCCCTGGTGGACGAGGCCATGCACCTGCTGGTGCGCGTCGTCTCGGAGCGCCGGCTGGGGGACGGCAGCCGCGCCCTGGTGGTGGACGCCGGAGTCAATCTGCTCTCGAGCACGGCCTGGTACCGCTATGACATCCTCCCCGTCGGCAGCCAGGGCTCGATGATCCTCGAGGACACCACCCTGCTGGGCAACCTCTGCATGCAGATCGACGTCCTGCGCAAGGGCGTGCCCCTGCCCGCCCTGCGACCCGGGGACCTGCTCGTGGTGCGCCATATCGGGGCCTACAACCTCAGCCAGAGCCTGCAGTTCATCCATGGCCGGCCGGCGGTGGTCCTGGTGGATCCCCGCGGCGGCCGCCATCTCGTGCGCCAGGCGGAGACTCCCGCCTACTGGCGGCAGCTGGACCAGCTGCCACCGCACTTGCAGGACGGGACATCCCGCCCATGAGGGAGCCAGGCGCCCCGCCGCCGCGACCCCTGCCTTTCCGTCTGGCCGATGAGCTGCTGGGCACCGTGGGCGGCGTGCTCTTCACCTCCCGGCGGCGCAGCGGCCTCTTCTTCCTGCTGGCCCTGGCGGGCAGTCCACGCCACGCCGGATTCGGCCTGCTGGGCCTGGCGACGGCGGCCGCCTGTGGACGTCTCCTGGCGCCGGACTCCCCCTGGCACCGGCTGGGCCTCCATCACGGCGCCGGGCTGCTCAGCGGCGCCGCCCTCGCCACCTATCTGCCGGCGGGGGCCGGCTCCCTGCTGCTGGTGCCTTTCATCGCGGCCCTGGCCGCCCTGCTCGTCACAGTGCTGGGCCCCCTGCTGGCGCGGCGCGGCCTGCCCGTCCTGGCCATGCCCTTCGTGCTGGCCACCTTCGCCGGACTGGCCGGCGCCGTCGTGCTCCACCACGGACCGCTGCCCTGGCCCGAGTTGCAGCCGCTGCTGCCTGGATTGGACCAGGCGGAGGCGGAGCTGGGTCGGTGGCTGCCCCTGCTCGTCCAGCAATACCTGCGCAGTTTTGGCTCCCTGCTGTTCCTGCCCTCCCTGACGGGCGGCCTGCTGGTCCTGACCGGCCTGCTGCTGGGCTCCCGCATCACGGCCCTGGCCATGGTGTTGGGCGGCGTCCTGGGCACCGTCCTGTTGCAGGTCCTGGCCGGCGGCGCCATCCAACAGGCCGCGTTCGGCCTCGTGGCTTTCAACGCCATCCTGACCGCCGGCGCGCTCTGCGGCCTCTTCCTGGCCCTCAGCCCGCGCAGCCTGGTCTACGCGGCCCTGGCGGTGGCGGCCACCATGCTGGTCGCCATCGGACTCCACACGCCGCTGGCCGTGCTGGGCCTGCCCGTGCTCGCCCTCCCCTTCACCCTGACCGTCTGGCTCTTCCTCCTCCCCCTGCGGCAGGGCGGCCTCGACTGCGAGCGGCTCGACATCTGGGCTCCGCCGCTGGAGCTGGTGGGCCGGGCCGAGGACAACCTGCGCGCCTTCGAGCGCTGGAAGCGCGACCGCCTCGTGCCGGCCCCCGTGCTCAGCCTGCCCCTCCTCGGCATCTGGACCGTCACCCAGGGGCCGGGCGGCGAGCTGACGCACAACACGCTGCCCGGCGCCGAGGCCTGGGATCTCATGCTGCTGGACGCCGAGGGCAGGGCCGCCGACTGGCCCGGAAGCGAGGTGGACCAGTTCCACGGCTGGGGTTGCCCCGTGAAGGCGCCGGCGGAGGGGAGGGTCATCGCCGTGGAGGGCAGCCTGCCCGACAACCCGGTCCATGCCGCCGACACGGCCAATCCCTGGGGCAATTGGGTGATGATCGGCCACGATGGCGGCACGGCCAGCCTCCTGGCGCACCTGCGCGCCGGCAGCCTGCGCGTCCTGCCCGGACAGCGCGTGGCCCGGGGCCAGGAGCTGGCCCAGCTGGGCAACAGCGGCCGCAGCCCGGAGCCGCACCTGCACCTTCAATTGAACGAGGGTCCCTGGCTCGCCTCGCGCAGCCTGCCCGCCCGTTTCGGATCCTGGGTGGAGCTGCGCGACGGGGCGCCGCCCCTCTTCCATCCGCTGGGCCGCCCGCGGCAGGGCATGCGCGTGGCGGCGCTGGCCGACCTGGACTGGCCCGACTGGAGCGCCTTCTTCCCGCTGGCCGTGCCGGGACGAAGCTGGCGCTGGACCTGCCGCATGGGCAAGGGCGGACCCGAACGCACCGGGGAGCTGACGCTGCGGGCTGGAGGTGGAGGGCGGCTCATCCTGGACGACGGCGACAGCACGGCCCAGGTGGCTTGGTGGCCGGGCTGGGTCCAACTGCTGCCCCTGCCGGAGGGCGATCCGGAGCGCCGCCGCCTGTGCGGCCGCGACAGTCTGGTCGACCTGCTGCTGCTGCTGGCCTCCTGCCTGCCCTGCCGGGGTCCCGAGGAGCTGCATGCCACCTGCGACCTCCGCTCCTTCGGTCTGGCCCGGGGCTGGCGTCGCCTGCTCTCCTTGGAGAGCGACGGCCTGCTGACCACTGACTTCCGCCGGGTCGACGACCCGCTCCCTGGGCTGGCGGCACGTTCACGCGTGGAGGCGGGAGGCCGCGCCGTGCTGCTGGGCGAGTTCAGCGCCGAGGCGCACCGCGGCCTGGTCCGTTTCCGCGTCACCACCGGGAGCGGCGCGCCGGTGGCCGACTTCCATCTGCAGGATAGCTGAGCGAGGCATCATGAACCTTTCAATCGTGTCCCTCCTTGGCCTGCTTCTGGGCCTGGCCGGGTCGACCCAGGCGCAGATCGTCCAGAAGTGGGCGGTGGTGGAGAACGACGTGGTGGTGAGCTGGTCCTGGCCCGACCTGGACGGCGACGGCGTCCGCGAGCTGATCCAGGAGGACGGCACCGGCTGCTGGTTCTTCGACGGGGCGGATGCCTACACCCTGGTCTGGACCGTGGAGGATCCCGCCCCCACCGCCAGCACCACTTTCCAGTTGTGGCTGCAGCGGGACGGCTGGTGCGTCTTCCGCCAGCAGAATGCCACGGATCAGCAGGCCCGTCTCTTCATCTATCAGAACGGGGCGGCCGCCCCGGCCTGGAGCACGGCCCTGCTGCCCGGGAACATCACGGAGGGCGGTATCGGCGACTTCGACGGGGACGGCCAGCTGGAGCTGGCCTGGAGCTGGCACTCCTGGAATGGCAGCACCTGGACAAGCACCTGGACCGTGCGCCGCCTGGCCACCGGGGCGGTGGTGCTGGCCGAACAGACAGGGGCGGGCTATCTCTCCGGACCCTGGACGGGCAACATCGAGGGCGATGCCAGCGAGGAGATCCTGCTCAACTGGTACTGGTCGACGGGCCTGGCCCAGTTGGTGTGCTGGGGGGCGAATCCGGCCACGCTGGATCCCGGTCTCCTTCCCCGCTCGTCCGCCCTCAGCGCCTGGCCCAATCCCTTCAATCCGGCCTGTCGCATCCGCCTGGACCTGGGGCCGCTGCCGGAGGCGCTCACGATCCACAACTTGGCAGGGGAGCAGGTGCGGCGGCTTCCCCTCGGCGGCGCCGGTCCATTGGAGCTGATCTGGGACGGCCTGGACCAGCGGGGACGCCCGGCCCCCAGCGGTCCCTACGTGGTGCGGGCGGGAGGCCACAGCCTGCCCGTCACGCTCATCCGCTGAGGCCGGGTCGGGCGGTCGGACTCGGGAGGATGACCAGGGCGGGGGACCGGCGGCGGGCGGAACGGTCCGTCGGGCCGTCCGCGCAGGCAAGACGGAGGCCTCAAAACCAGGGCTGGGTCGGGGCAGCGGCGCGGTGCCGCCTCTCCACGGCTTCGATGAAACGGGCGCGGGCCGCTTCCCCGGCCAGGCTCTCATCGCCGATGAGGGGCAGGCCGCCGTCGTGGGCGCGCAGGGCCAGGGTCAACAGGCCATCCGCGTCCCGGCGCAGGGCCGCCTCGGGCGGGCCGGGCCAGGCCATCAGGGCGCGGCTGGAGAAGAGATCGGCGTCCCCCAGGCCGCAGCTGGGCGAGCGCGCCTTGAGCACGGCCCCCGCCACCCCGTCCGCCACCAGGACGCGCGCCAGGAGAGCGCACCAGGACTCCATCTCCTCCGTCCAATCACGCCCGCCGTTGCGCTCCACCAGGCGCAGGCGACCCCCCTCCGTGAGCAGGCCGATGGGCGGACGCGGCACGCCCATGCCCAGGTCGCTCTCCGGGCAGAGGTCGAGCAGCAGCCAATGGCGGGGCAACAGCTCCAGGGCGGCGGCCGGGCGCGCCGCGCCGTCGTGGCGGCAGCGCTCCCCGGTCAGGCAGCGGCTGACCAGGACCTTGGGAGGTGTTGCCGGGATCGGGGGGCTGAAGAAGGTTCTCTGCGTCATGGTTGTCGATCCCTACCAGCGTCCCGCCAGGCGTTCTCGCGACCAGTGCGCCTTGAGCAGGGCGGACTGGGCCTGGACCAGCCCGCCGTGGGCGCCGCGCAGGTTCTGCTCGCCCTGCAGCAGGTCCGTCACCGGCACCATCCCCAGTCCGTACTTCTGCTCCAGCAGGCCCAGGTTCTCCCGGGAGATGGCCCGGGAGCGCTCCGCCAGCTCCAGCTTGCGCCGCTGCGCCTCCTCCTGGCGGCCCAGCGTCTCCTGTTCCACGTGCAGGCCCAGCTCGCCCGCGTCGAGCAGGTGCCGCGCCCGGCGGGCCGTGGCCAGTGCGCCCAGGCTGGCCAGGCTGTTGGCGCCGCCGCGGAAGATGTTCCAGCTGAGGCTGAGACCCACCGTGCGCGTCGTGTGGCGGCTGTCGTAGGTGAAGGGATCGCTCCCCTCGTTGCTCCAGGTCAGCCCGGCGCTGAGCGTGGGCCAGAGCGACCCGGCCGTCGCCACGCCCTGCCAGGCGGCCTGGCGCATGTCCCAGCGCAGGGAGGCCAGCTCGGGCGAAGCCTCCCCCGCCTCCGCCGGGGGGGCGCCGAGGCCGGCCAGGAGCCGGGCCAGGTCCTCCAGCTCCGCCTCGGAGGAGAGCTCCGTCCTCAGGAGCGCCTCCAGGCGGAGACGCGCCGTCAGCTCCGTCGTCAGGGCGTCCTCGCGCTGCAAGCCGGCCAGGGCCAGCGAGTTCTCGATGAAGAGGCGGTCGATGCGGCTGGCCACGCCCTGCTCCTCCTGCTGGAGGGCCCGCTGCAGCTGGCGTTGGGCGAATTCCTCCCCCGCCTGGGCGATCTGCAGCAGCTCACGGGCGGCCAGCCAGTCCACCCAGGCGGCGCGCAGATCGTAGACCAGTTGCGCCAGGGCGGCGCGGTGCCGCTCGCGGGCCGCCTTGAGGCCGGCGCTGCCAGCCGCCGCGCCCGCGGCCAGGCGGCCTCCGGCGAAGAGGGGCTGGCTGAGGGCCAGGACATGGCGCTGCGTCTCGTCGTCTTCGCGCCAGACACCGCCGGCGGGCACCGCCTCGTAGCGGGTCCAGTTGCTGCTCAGGTCCGCCCGCGGCAGCAGGCCCGACCAGCCGGCCCAGGCCGCGCTGCGGGCGCGGGCCAGCTCCTCCGCGGCGGCCAGGGCCCGGGGATGGCCGGCCAGCAGCTCCCGCTCCGCCCCGGCCAGGTCGAGGGGAGGGGCGGCGGCGCGGACGGCCGGCAGCAGGGCCAGGACCAGGACGGCCGGCCAATGGCGCAGGCTCATCATGGCTGTGTCTCCTGTCGGGCTCGGATCACGGCCGGTTCGAGCGATTCGGCCGTGGGCCACCAGGAGCCCGGCTCCTGCGGCTCTCCCATCACGAAGCGTCCCGCCAGCCGGTTGACGAAGTAGGCCCCCAGCCGGCGCAGGTCGTTGGTGACCATGTAAAGCGAGGGGATGATGTAGAGGGTGAAGATGGTGCCGAAGAGCAGGCCGAAGGCGATGGAGATGGCCATGGGGATGAGGAACTGGGCCTGGCGGCTGGTCTGCAGGATGATGGGCATCATGCCCGCCACCGTTGTCGCCGTGGTGAGCAGGATGGGCCGGATGCGCTTGAGGCCGGCCTGGTAGACGGCGTCGCGGACGGAGTTGCCCAGTTCCAGCTCGCGGTTGATGCGGTCCACGAAAACGACCGAGGCGTTGACGATGATGCCGGCCAATCCCACCAGTCCGTAGACGGAGAGGATGGAGAGGGGCTTGCCCAGCAGCAGGTGGCCCAAGATGGCCCCCACCAGGCCCAGGGGGATCATGGCCAGGACGATGCCCATCTGCACCAGGCTGCCGAAGGTGGCGATGAGGATGAAGGCGATGCCGAGGAGGGCCATGGGGAAGGTGCGCCTCATGCTGGCGCTGGACATGGCCTGCTGCTCCTGCTCGCCGCCCCAGGCGCTGCGGATGGTGGGATGGGCGCGCGCCAGTTCAGGCAGGACCAGGGCCCGCAGATCCGCCTGCACGGAGGCGGCCCCCGGGGATTTCTCATCCACGTCGGCGCTCACCTCGATGACGCGGCGGCCGTTGACGTGGCGGATCTCCTGCAGCGAGGGTCCGATCTCGAAATCCACCGCCTCGCCGAAGGGCACCAGCGCCCCGCTGGGGGTGCGCAGGCGGATGTCGCGCAGCTGCTCCACGCTGGCCCGGTCGGCCGCCCCCAGCCTGGCCCAGACCTTGATCTCGTCCTTGCCACGCTGGTAGCGGAGGATCTCTTGTCCATAGAAGGCCTGGCGCACCTGGCGGGCCGCCTCGCTCAGCGTCAGGCCCAAGGCCTCGCCCTGGGGCTTCATGCGCAGGCGCAGCTCGCGCTTGCCCAGGCTGCGGTTGTCCTTGATGTCGGTGAGGGCGGGCAGCTGCTTGAGGCGCGCCTTGAGCCATTCCGTCGCCCGGTCCAGCTCCGCGGGGTCGGCCCCCGAGATGCGGAGGTTGACGGGCTGGCCGAAACTGCGGCCGGACTGCCCGGCTGTCAGGTCCTCCGCGTCGGGCACGGGAGGCAGGCGGCGGCGCCATTCGCGCACGACATCCTGGCTGGCCATGGCCCGCACCTCGGAATCGAGCAGGCGCAGGGTGACGCGCCCCTGCTCGCTCTGCGGCCCCAACTCGACCGTCATGGACTGCAGCACGCGCTGGCCGTCCGGCTGGGCGGCCTGCAGCCACTCCTCCATGCCCAGGGCGACCTGCTCCAGTTCCTGCAAGACCTCCAGCGTGCGGCGCTCGCGGGTGCCGGCCGCCATGCGCAGCTCGAGGATGACGTCGTCCTGGTCGATGCGCGGGAAGAACTGGAAGGGCAGGCGGCCGCTGGTCAGCATGCCGATGGAGAGCAGCAGCGCGCTTGAGCCGATGCTCACCGTCACCCAGTGGACGCGCAGGATGGCGGCCAGGCTGCGCGAGAACCAGCGGCGGATGACCAGATCGATCCAGCCGTTGATCCGGCGGCGCAGGGCTCCGACCGGCTTGTGGTTGGCGCGCAGGGCGCGGCTGTGGGCCAGGTGGGGCGGCAGCAGGAAGATGCACTCGAGCAGGCTGAAGGCGAGGGCGAGGATCACCATGAGGGCCATCTGCCAGATGAACATGCCCATCCGCCCCTCCATGAAGAAGAAGGGGATGAAGGCGATCACCGTGGTGGAGATGGAGGCGACCACGGCCGGAATGACCTCGCGCGTGCCGCGGATGGCCGCCTCGTGGGGCGGCACGCCCTGTTCGGTCATGGTGTAGATGTTCTCGGCCACCACGATCCCGTCGTCCACCAGCATGCCCAGCACGAGGATCATGCCGAAGAGGGACATGACGTTGATCGTGGCCGGGGTGAAACCCATGAGGAAGAACATGCCGGCATAGGCCACGGGGATGCCCAGGGCCACCCAGGCGGCGAGGCGCAGGTTGAGGAAGAGGGTGAGGGTGAAGAGGACGAGGAAGAGCCCCTGCAGGCCGTTGGTCGCCAGGAGCTGGATGCGCTGGCGCAGGCCGATGGTCGTGTCGCGCACGATGGTCAGCTCCAGGTCCCCGGGCAGCTGGTTCGTGGCCTCCGCCAGCCACTGCTTGACCGCCTTGACGATGGTGATGCTGTCCTCGTCGTTCGTCTTCTCGACCAGGATGGTGACGGCGGTTTTGCCTTGGTACCACAGGGCGTCGGGCCGGTCCTCCCAGTCCTCGCGCACGTCGGCCGCGTCGCCCAGGCGGATGATGGCGCCGGAGGGCAGCACGCGCAGGGGGATGTCGGCGTACTGGGCGGCCTCGTAGCGGCGTCCGTAGACGCGCAGGCGCAGCTCCTCCACATCTGTCTTGATGCTGCCGCCGCTCAGGTTGAGGCTGTAGTCGCGCACCCGCCTGGTGATCTCGTCGAAGCTGAGACCCAGGCGGCGCAAGTCCGCCTCGCGCGGCTCGATGGCGATCTGGCGCTCGGGCACGCCCTGGACGCTGGCCAGGGAGACGGCGTCCAGGTCCTGCAGCTCCTCGCGCAGACGCTCCGCCGTGCGGCGCAGGCTTTCGCGGTCCGCCGATCCATGCAGGGCCAGGGTCATCACGCGGGAGACGCGCCGCTGGAGCGAGACGATGGGCCGCTCGGCGTCGGCCGGGAGGCCCACGATGCCGTCCACCGCGTTCTTCAGCTCCTGCAGCCGGTCCTGCACGCTGGCCCCCGTGCGCAGGATGACGAGCATGGAGGCCATGTTCTCCATGGCCGTGGCGCGCACCTCCTCGATCTCGGGGATGCCTTCGATCGCCTCCTCGAGCTTGAGGATGATGCCTTCCTCCACCTCCTGGGCCGAGGCGCCGGGGAAGGGCACGCTGATCTCCACCTGGTCGGGGATGACGGTGGGAAAGGTCTCGCGATTGATGGTGCGCATGCTGATCACGCCGAAGATCAGCACGAGGGCGATGATGGCGTTGATGGTGAGCAGGTTGCGGATGCCCCAGCGCAGGAGGGAGGTCACGGGCGGCCTCCGGCCTTCCCGGAACCCTCGCCCTTTGCCGGCACGGCACCGTCGGCAGGGGCGGGCGCTCCGTTGGCGCGCAGCAGCATGCCGGGCACGGGATCCTGGATCGCGGTGAGCACCAGGGTGTCGCCCTCGGCCACGCCGCCTATCAGGAGCGCCTCGTGGCGGCCTGTCCAGGCCACCTCCACCTGGGCGATCTCCAGCCGTCCGCCGCGCCAGAGGAGTACGCGGTCATTCTCGCGCAGGGCCCGCCGCGGAATGCGCAGGGCGGATTCCAGCACGCGACCGGTGAAGACAGCCTCGACAAGCATGCCCGCGCGCAGCCCCGCCTGGCCGCCCGGCACGTGCACCACGGCCTCGCGGGTCTGCTGGGTGGGATCCAGCCTGCCGGAAAGCTGGGCCAGCCGACCACGCCAGACCTGGTCCGCCCCGCTGTTCTCGGTGGAGGAGAGGCGCACCTCCCGGTCGGCCGGGGCTTGGCTGATCCAGGCGGCCTCGCTGTCCCGCAGGGGGACGCGCAGCTCCAGATCGGCCAGGTTGAGCACGCGGGCCACGGTCTGACCCGGCGCCAGCAGCGTCCCCGGCACCAGGTCGCCCGCGCCCACCTCCAGGTCGAAGGGCGCCGTGATGCGGCAGCGCTCCAATTGCAGCTCGGCCTTGCGCAGGGCCAGGGTGACGCTGCCCTCCGGCCCGGTCTGGGCGGCCAGCCCGATCTCCTTCTCCTGCCGGCCCAGCAGCGTGAAACGGGCCTGCTCGACGGCCTGGGGACTGGCATTGTCCGCTTTGAGGAGGGCCTCCAGGCGCTCCAGGTCCATGCGGGCCAGGGCCGTGGCGGCGCGGGCCAGCTCCAGTTGCTCCTCGCTTTGCCGCAGTTGGCCGCGCAGGCGGCGCACCTCCAGGGCGTAGTCCGTCGTGTCGATGAGGCAGAGCAGGCCGTCGCGGGGGACGGCCAGTCCCGGCTTGAGGCCGAGGGGGTGGGCCGTGGCCAGGACGCGGCCTCCCACCTGGGCCGCCAGCACCAAGTCGCCGGCGCTCTGGACGCGTCCCAGTCCGCGGACGGTGGTGGCCTGCGGCTCGTAGCGCACCACCTGCAGGTCCACGGAGCGGGCCGGCGCGCCGCGCGGCGGCCCCTCGCCGGGCCGGCCCCGGTGCATGAGCAGGAAGAAGCCGGCCACGCCCAGGACGACGATGATGGCGGAGATCCCCAGGGTGCTGCGGGTGGTGTCTTTCATCGACGGTCCATTTTTAACCAGAACGCCGGACGAGCCGGCGTTCCTGGTTGGGTGGAACAATGGGGGACCTGCGCGGCTAGCCGGCGGCCTTCTCCAGACGCGCCAGGAAGGTCTCGAACTCCTCGCGGGTCATGTCCTGGGCGGCTCCCAGGGCGAAGGACACGGCATCGAAGCTCTGGATCTTGCGGCAGAGCCGCTGGATGCGCAGGATGTCCTCCTGGGTCAGCTTGAAGGGCAGCTTGTTGTTGGCCAGCCAGGTGTTGACCTCATCCTCGTACTCCAGGCCGCGGACCAGGGTCCAGACGCCGTTCAGCTTGAAATACTTGGAAAGACGGTCGAGCACGCGCAAGCTGGGGCTGTGGTCCGGATCATTCAGGATTGATTGGACACTGCCCACGCCTATTCCGGCTTGCTTGGCCAGGCGGATGATGCCAATCCCCTTGCCGTCGCCGTTGTCGTTCATGAGCTTGCGCAGTGTCTTGCCGACCTGGGTGTGGATCACCCTGGCCTGTGGATCGATTCTCTTGCGTTGCATGGCGGTCCCCATCAGTTAATGCAGGTGAATAGTTGTCGGTCAGTCCACAACCTCCATTCGAAAGTCGCCATGGGAAACGACCAATGGGTCACAGAACGGTCGTGGTTGGTGGCCTTCAGTGGAAACCCTTGTCGCGCATGGCCACGCGGCCAATGTATGGAGGCTTTGCCGGATATACCAGTCTTCTTCGCCAACCAATTCCTAGCTTTTTCCAGCAACAATAGGCGGAGGATGAACCATGATCGCACAGATTCAGCGCCAGCTTGGCGACGAGGCGGCCCACCTGCTGGAGCATGCCTGCACCACCGTGGAGCGCAGCCGGCTGATCGTGCCGGGTCCCGACCACGTGGAGAAGGTGCTCGCCCACAGCAACCGCAACAACCGTGTCCTCCGCAACCTGCAAAGCCTGCATGATTGTGGCCGGCTGGGTGGCACGGGCTACCTGTCCATCCTGCCCGTGGACCAGGGCATCGAACATAGCGCCGGTGCCAGCTTCTCCCGCAACCCGGCCTACTTCGATCCTGAAAACATTGTCCGACTGGCGATGGAGGCGGGCTGCAACGGCGTCACCTCCACCCTGGGCGTGCTGGGCATGGTCAGCCGGCGCTTCGCCCACCGCATCCCCTTCGTGGTGAAGCTCAACCACAACCAGTTGCTCAGCTATCCCAACGAGTTCGACCAGATCATGTTCGCCCAGGTGGATCAGGCCATCGACATGGGGGCCGTGGGCGTGGGCGCCACCGTCTACTTCGGCAGCCCCGAGTCCAACCGCCAGATCATGGAAGTGGCCGAGGCCTTCGCCTATGCCCACGAGCAGGGGCTCTTCACCATTCTCTGGTGTTACATGCGCAACCCGGCCTTCGCCCAGGGCGACAAGGACTACCATGTGGCGGCCGACCTCACCGGCCAGGCCAACCACCTGGGCGTCACCATCGAGGCGGACATCATCAAGCAGAAGCAGCCCGAATGCAATGGCGGCTTTCCCGCCCTCAAGTTCGGCAAGAGCGACCCCCGCATGTATGGCGAGCTCATCAGCGACCACCCGGTGGACATGGTGCGCTGGCAAGTGGTCAACTGCTACATGGGCCGCGCCGGCATGATCAACTCGGGCGGCGCGTCGGGCAAGAACGATCTGGCCCAGGCCGGGCGCACGGCGGTGATCAACAAGCGCGGCGGCGGGATGGGCCTCATCCTGGGTCGCAAGGCCTTCCAGAAGCCGATGAAGGAAGGCGTCGAGATCATCCACGCCGTGCAGGATGTCTATCTCTGCCCCGAGGTGACGGTGGCCTGAGTCTCCTCCCAGCCTGCCCAGACCAGCCTCCCTGGACCGCCGCCAGGGAGGCTTTGCTCATCCGTCCCTGGCTAAAACCTGCCTTGCAGCTTGCCGATATCCTCCTGACACCGCTTTGTGGCCATTGCAACGGGTGTGAAACTGGTCCAACTCGAGGCGCCCATGTCCCTGCCCACTGCCGACGGCGATTCCCAGAGCGAGGGCGGCCTGCGCCAGATGTGGGCGCGCCTGGAGGAGCGGCTGGCCGACCAGCGCCGCGCCGCCTGGCTCGTCCCGCCCGGCGTAGTGCGGGCCGCGGCGGACTCTGGCGAAGCCGGCCAATGCCAGGCGAAGGGCTGGAGCGTCTTCCGCGCCGGCGCGGCGGGAAGGGCGATGCCGGCCCTGGCGCCCCAGGCCGCCGTCGCGCCGCGGGAGAAGGCCCCGGGGCGGGGGCGCATCATGGTGGTGGACGACGACGAGGTGGTGCGCAGCACCATGTGTGATCTCATCCGCACGCTGGGCTACGAGGTCGAGGCCATGCCGGACGGCCTGGCGGCGGTGGAGGTTTTCCTGCAGGATCCCCACGCCTGGGATCTCATCCTGCTCGATCTGATGATGCCCCGCATGGACGGGATGGAGGCCCTGCGGCGCATCCGGGCGCGGCGGGCGGACCAGCCGGTGTTGGTCGTGACGGGCTTCGCCGGCGAGCAGAACGTGCGGCGGCTGGAGCAGATCGCCCGCGTGCCGCTCCTCATGAAACCGATCCAGATCCGCGAGCTGAGCCGCTGGATCGCCGACCTCGTCCACTGACCCGGCCGCTTCCCAAGCGTCGGTGACGCGGGGGAGCCGGACTCAGGCGCGGGCCGCCGCCACCCTCCGGCCCAGCTCGCGGGTGCGAAGGGCGGCCTGGCCCGGCCAGTCGGCACGATGGAAGATCCACAGCATGCCCAGCCCCTTGATCATGCACGAGACGAGGATGGCCGCCCACACGGCGTTGATGCCCCAGGGCGTCCAGGCCACCAGGGCGAGGGCGAGGGGAATGCGGAGCAGGTTGCCCGGCACCGTCACCATCAAGGGATAGCTGGAAATGCCGGCCCCCGTCATGCCTTCGCCCAGCACCATCTCCAGGAGCTGGAAGAGGTTGGCGAAAGCGGCCAGCCTCAAGTAGGCGGAGGACAGCTCGATCAGGTGCGGGTCGTCCGTGTAGATGGAGCAGAGCGGCTCGGGCACGATCAGCCAAAGGGTGGAGAAGAGGAGTGCCACCGGGGCGGCGGCCACGAGGACGCGCAGGACGGTGCCGCGTACATGGCCGGCCAGGTCTGACGTGGCCTGGCGCGACTCGCGGCCCATGGCGGCGCCGGTCAGGGTGGAGGCGGCGGCGCCGAAGCCGACCAGCACCATGTAGCCCACCGCCTCGTTGCCGCGGATGCCGATGCCCAGCACGCTGAAGGCCTCCTGTCCGAACTGCGACAAGACGCGGTTGAGGGCCATGAAGATGCCCGAGTAGAAGGTGATGGAGGCGGCCACCGGCAGGCCCACGCGCAGGATCTCCCCCCACAGCCGCAGATCGGGCCGCGGCAGGGCGCGGCGGCGTGCGATCATGGCGCGGGCGGCTCCCGGAGCCAGGCGGTGGGCCAGGATGAGGGCGCCGGTGGCGCCCACCAGGCCGCGCGTGCAGATGGAGGCGAGGGCGATGCCGCGGATGCCCGCCCCCAGGCCAAGCAGCACGACGGCGGAGAGGGCGGCGTTGAGGAAGACACCGCCCACCTGGAGGCGGAAGGGGGTCTTGGTGTCGCCCAGGCCGATGAAGATGCCGTCGATCACCATCGCCAGGCTCATGAGGGGGAAGCCGGCATAGAGGAGGCGCAGGTAGCGGGAGGCCAGTTCCAGCACCTCGCCGCTCCCGCCCATGGCCTCCAGAAGCCGCGGCGAGAAGATGATGCCCAGTGCGCCGAAGACGAGGGAGGAGCCGAAGCCGAGGATCAAGCCTTGCAGCGCGGCGCGGCGCAGGCCGGCCGGATCCTCCATGCCGCGCAGACGGGCCACCATGCTGAGGGTGCCCTTCTGCACCAGGGCCATCAGGCCGGCGTTGAAGATGGTGACCATCACCACCAGGCCGAGGGCCGAGGTGGCGGAGGGTCCCAGCAGCCGCGCCCAGAGAAAATCGTTGATGCTGAACAAGGTGCCGAAGATGGCACTGCCCGCGGCCGGCAAGGCCAGGCCGTAGATGCGCCGCCAGTCCGGTATGGTGCTGTCGGCGGGTCGACGGATGGCCTCCGTCAGGCGCGAAAGCATGGGTGACTCGTCTCCTGACGGAACCTGGGGCCGCCATCCTTTGTTGGAGGGGCTCGCCCAATATGGTGTTGGGTGGGCGGCCGTCCGACAGGACGGCAGAACGGCGGCGCGTCCCGGCCCAAGCCCCTTGTCGTCGTGGTTCGGAACAGGCCGGGGCGGTCGTGGGGGCGAAAGCTCAGCCGGTGGTATATTCGCCGCCATGTGGATCCTGATCTTGCTGGTCCCCTTCAGTCTCCTGGCGCTGCTCAGCTGCGTGGTGCTGGGAGGGCCCCGCCGCTACAGCGTGGCCTCGCTGGGCCTGGCCTTGCTTCTGCTTTGGGCTTGGCTTGGCCTGAACTGGTGGGCGGGCGCCGCCTGGTTCGTGCTGTTTGGCGGAATCCGCCTTGGCCTGGCCTGGGATTACCCCCGCCGGCTCCAGGGGACGGTGCAGGGCGCCACGGGCCGGGCGCGCTACCTGAGCTTCCTGCCGCGGGAGGATGGGAGGCGTCCCCTGGCCGTATGGCTGCCACCGCTCAAGACGCCACTCTATTGGGTGGTGCGGCGGCTGCAAAGCCGGCTCCCTGGGCCAGTGGCCACCGGAATGAACGGCATGCCGGCCGGCACCATGCTGCTGCCCATGCTCAACCAGATCTTTGGACAGAGTCGGGGCTTTCGCCTGGATACGCGGCATTTGCCGAGCCAGAAAGGTCCCGCCATGGAGATCCGCTGCGATTGACGGAGGACGTCGCGCGCTAAAGGCCGCGGACGCAACAAGCTCCGATGGCAATGGATCCGAACCACCAGGAAGGAGTCGATTGTGGCCACGTGGAAGCAATTCATCCTCATCGGGTTGATTGGACTGGCGGGGGGCTTTGGCTTCAACTCCCTGCGTGCCGGCAGCCTGCCGATCAAGGCGGATCCCATGCTGACACAGCAGGCGGGTGGGGCCGACACCCTGGCCGTGGCCACCGTCAAGCTGGCGGTGATCGGCTTCGAGGAGGCCGACGCCCTTTACCGCAAGGAGCTGGCGATCTTCGTCGACGCGCGGGATGCGGTCGATTTCATCAAGGGGCGCATCCCCGGCGCGGTCAACATCACGCCGGACGACTTCAAGACCGGCAAGCAAAAGCTGCTGGTCCCCAAGGGCAGTCTGGTGGTGGTCTACTGCAGCGGCGCCGACTGCGAGACCTCCCATGACCTGGCCAAGCTCATGGCGGACGCGGGCTTCCAGAAAGTCCGGGTCTACGCCGGCGGCTGGGCGGAATGGGACGCCATGGGACAGCCGGTGGAGCGATGAGCGGCAGGCATCCCCGCTGGGAGGACGCGCTCGCCTGGATCTTTCGTCTGGTGCTGGGGGGCCTCTTCCTCTTCGCCGCTTTCGGCAAGATCCAGAACCCCGTCGAGTTCGCGGCGGCCATCCGCAAGTTCCATGTCCTGCCCATCGCCTGGACCAACGTGCCGGCCATCACCCTGCCCTGGGTCGAGGGTCTGGCCGGACTCCTGCTCATCACCGGACCCTGGCGCCGCGGCGCCGCCGCCTGGCTGGCCATTCTCCTGGCCGGCTTCCTGGGGCTCTTCATCTGGGTGCTGGTCCTGGGCCTGGAGGTGGACTGCGGCTGCTTCGGCAAGCTGGGCGTCTACATGAGCGTGCTGGCCGGCAAGGTCACCCCGCTCTCCGTCGGGCGCAACCTCGTCCTGTTGGCCATGGCCGTCTGGCTCTGGTGGCGCGAGTCGCGCCGCCTGCGGGACTGAGCCCGACCACATGGAAGGGCGGTCGCACCGCATCCGGACGCAGGGCGGCCACTTGCACGTGGGGGAGCTGGGCACGGCGGGCCGCACCCTGGTGATGTTGCACGACGGCGGGGGCGGCTACGGGTCCGACCCCTGGCCTGCCCCCATTCCCGAGCTGGTCGCCGGCCCCATGCCCTGGCGCGTCCTGCGCGTCGACCGCCTCGGCTACGGATTGAGCGATCCCCGGCCGACTGGCTTCCCGCCCGGTTTTTTTGACGAGGATCTGGCCCAGTTGGAAGAGGCGCTGGACGTGCTGGCGCCGGGGGAGCCTCTTGTCCTGCAAGGCACCAGCGACGGCGGCACCCTGGCCCTGCTGGCCGCCGCCCGCTGGGGTCGGCGCGTGGCCGCCCTGGCCGTGGACGGCGCCCACTACCGCACCGAGCCCACCATGGTCCCCGTCCTGCTTGACATGCAGGAGCGCTTCACGGCCAAACACGGCCCGCCCGCGCCCGATGAGCCGCACCAGCAGCGCACCCTGCGCGCCTGGTTGGCGGACTGGCTCGCCATCTGCGCCCAGGGCTGGAGCATCGAGGCGGAGCTGGCGGCCGTGCGCTGTCCCGTCGCCGTCCTGCAGGGCGAGCTGGACGGCATCGTGCCGGATCGCCACGCCCACGAACTGGGGGCGGCGCTGGGAGGACCGGCCCACGTCGAGATCCTGCCCGGGGGCGCCCACCTTTGCCAGCGCAGCCACCCCGAGGCATGGAGCCGCTGGCTGCTGGCCCTGCTCGAGGATCCGCCCCAGGCCCCCGCGGCCCGGCCGTGACCCCACGCTTCAAGGCCGAACTCAACCTGGCCCTGATGTGCGTCATCTGGGGCAGCACCTTCTCCCTCGTGCGCGAGAGCCTGGACGGGACCGACCCCTGGCTCTTCCTCACCCTGCGCTTCGGCCTGGCCATTCCCGCCTGTCTGCTCCTCTTCGGCCGCCACATCGACCTGGGGGACCAGACGACGCGCCGGCGCGGCCTCTGGCTGGGGGCCGTCCTCTTCCTCGCCTTCCTCACGCAGACCCTGGGCCTGCAGAGCATCACCGCCTCCCGCTCCGGCTTCCTCACCGCGCTCTACATCGTGATGGTCCCCTTGCTGCTGGCCGGCTGGGAGCGGCGGCGCCCCTCGCTGCGGACTCTGAGCGCCGCCCTTGTCTCGCTGGGCGGCGTCACGCTGCTGAGCGGCCTGGGGACGGGCGGGCAGCGCCTCGACCTGGGCCTGGGGGAGGCCCTCACCATCCTCTGCGCCGCCCTCTTCGCCCTGCAGATCATCCTGGCCGACCGCCTGCCCGTGGCCGGCCGGGTGTGGACCCTCCACTTCTGGCAGATCGCCACGGTGGCCGCCCTCTCCGCGGCGGGCTGGCTGCTGCTGGGCGAGGCGCGCTGGCGGCCCGACGCCCAGCTGGCCGTCTCGCTCTTCATCAACAGCGTGTTCGGCACGGTGGTGGCGCTGGGCCTGCAGCTACGCTACCAGCCGCAGACCACGCCGGAGCGGGCCGCCCTCGTCTACAGCTTCGAGCCCGTTTTCGCCGCGTTGATGGCCCTGCTCATCCTGGGCGAGCGCCTGGGACCGCTGGAGTGGGCGGGGGGCGGGCTCATCCTGCTGGCCCTGCGCCTGGCCGATCCCGGTCCGGTGGAAACCCGGCCCGGACCGGTCTGAGCGCCGCCCCTCGCGGCACCCTGCTTGACATTGGCTGAATGCTCTGCTAGGATGGAGGCCGACTTGCCCCCCAGCCGCCCCCATGACCGCCGGCTTGCCGCCGGCGTTTTTGTGTGGTGACGCGGGGACGGACGCGGTATGCCGGCTTGGGAGAGCGCGCCATGTGGTGGGAACGGGACAACGAGATCGAGCCGCAGGCGGGCGCGCTGCCCACCTGGGGCATGCTCCGCCGCGTCCACCCCTATGTGCGGCCGCACCTGCCGGTCTTCCTCGCCGCCTTCCTGCTGGCCCTGCTCGGCGTGGGGCTCATGCTGCTCCAACCCGTCATCTTCAAGCGCATCGTCGACGTGGACTTCCCCGCCGGCGACACGGGCGGCCTCCTGCGCAGCGCCCTGGCCTACCTGGGCCTGATGGCGGGGGGCAGCCTGGCGGGCGGCCTGGCCACCGTCATGCTGGGGCGGGGCGGCGTGGACGTGGTCAACGTGATCAAGCGGGACCTCTTCGCCAAGGCCCTGGCCCTGGGCCTCGCCTGGGTGGAGAGCAAGCCGGTGGGCACCCTCGTCTCGCGCATCGAGTCGGACAGCCAGCGCCTCGTCAACCTGACCAGCACCATGGCCGTGCGCATCCTCAGCGCCGTGGTGATGATCATCGGCTCCGTCGTCATCATCGGCCGGGTGGACACGCGCCTCTTCCACATCAGCCTCGCCTTTCTCCCGGTGATGCTGGTGGGCACCTGGATCATCTTCTCCCGCATGCGCGCCCGCTTCCGCGAGGAGCGGCGCCGCTATGCCCAGATCTCGGGCGAGGTGGCGGAGCTGGCGCCGGCGGCGCGGCTCATCCAGGCCCTGGGCGTGGAGGCCTGGGCCGAGGAGCGGCTGGCCGCCCGCAATCGCGGCTACAAGCGCTTCGTGGTGCGGCTCAACCTGCTGGAGTACTCGCTCTGGAGCGGGATGGGCCTCGTGCAGATCCTCATGACCTGCCTCGCCCTCTGGCTGGGCAGCGTGTGGATCGCCGACGGCTCGCTCACCACCGGCACCCTCGTCATGTTCGCCCAGTACGCGGGCATGATCTACTGGCCCATCATCGAGCTGTCCGAGCAGCTGGCCGAGATCCAACGCGCCGGCGGGGCGGCCGACCGCATCTTCACCATGCTGGACACGCCGGACACGGTGCCCCACCCCGCCCGGCCCCGGCCCCTGCCCGCGCGGCCCGGCGTCCTCGAGTTCCAGGACGTGACTTTCGGCTACGTGGCGGACAAGCCCGTCCTGCGCGACTTCAACCTGCGCGTCGAGGCGGGGGAGACGGTGGCCCTGGTGGGACCGACGGGGGGCGGCAAGAGCACGATCCTAAATCTCGCCACCCGCCTGCGCGACGTGAGCGCCGGGCGCATCCTGCTGGACGGGGTCGACATCCGCGAGCATGATCCGCGCCAGTACCGCCGCCTCTTCGGCCTGGTCCTGCAGGACCTCTACCTCTTTCCGGCCAGCGTGGAGGACAACCTGCGGGCTTTCCGCGAGGATGTGCCGGCGGAGCGGGTGCGGCAGGCGGCCCAGGTGGCGGGGATCGAGGAGGAGATCCTGCGGCGGCCCCAGGGCTACGAGGCGATCCTGGCCGAGCGCGGCGCCAACCTGTCCTACGGCCAGCGCCAGCTGCTGGCCCTGGCCCGCGCCCTGGCGGTGGATCCGCCCATTCTCGTGCTGGACGAGGCGACCAGCAGCGTGGACCCGCGCACCGAGCGCCACATCCAGCGCACCTTGGAGGCGCTCACGGCGGGCCGCACGACGCTGGTGGTGGCCCACCGCCTCTCCACCGTCCGCCACGCCCACCGCATCCTCGTCATCGTGGAGGGCCGGGTGGCGGAGCAGGGCAGCCACGATGAGCTGCTCGCCGCCGGCGGCCACTACGCCGAGTTGCTGCGCACCCAGCAAATGGGCCAGGATGGCCGGTCCGACGCGGAAGCGCCGCCGGAGGCCGGCCCCGGCGGCCCGGAGGCGCCGGCCCCGGCCGCCGAGCCCGCCCTGGCCGGAAGCCTCGCCCACCTGCCCGGCGCCCTGCCGGGCGTTCCGCTGCACGACGATCCCCAGGCCCCCGCCGCCGGGGGGGAGGCGGGCCGATGAAGGTCCTGCGCAAGGTGGTGGCCTGGTTCACGCCGTACTGGCGGCTGCGCCGGCGCGGCATGGTCCTGGTCCTGGCCCTGACCGCCCTGGGCGTGGCGGCCAACACCGTCTATCCTCTCCTCTTCAAGTTCGTCCTGGACGAGCTGGTGCAGCAGGACAATCCGCTGGCGGCCCGCCAGTGGGTGCTGGCCCTGCTGGGCGCGGGCCTGCTCCAACAGGTGCTGCAATGGCTGCTGCCCGTCTCCCGCGCCGCGCAGAACCTGGGCAACGCCATGGAGATCCGCCTCGCCCTGCTGCGGCGCATCCTGCGCAAGACGGCGGCCTTCTTCGCCAAGTTCCGCAGCGGGGACCTGGTGACGCGCCTCACCGACGACGTGGACGTGGAGGACAAGCTGGCCTGGTACTCCTGCTCGGGCGTGTTCCGGCCCATCGAGGCCGTGCTACGCCTCGTCTTCGCCCTGGCCGTCATGATGAGCCTGGACTGGCGCCTCACGCTGCTCTCGGTGGCCCCCTTGCCGCTGGTGGTCTGGCTCATGACGCGCACCGAGCATCTGCAGGAGAAGCACTACTCGGAGCGCCAGAAGCGCACGAGCGAGACGGTGGACGTGCTGGAGGCCGCCTTCAGCGGCGTGCGCATCGTGCTCGGCTACGCGGCGGAAAAGGCCCAGGACCTGCTCTTCCTGCGGGCCCTCGAGCGCCGCGTGCGCAGCGAGAAGAATGTGCTGACCCTGCGCGCCGTGCTGGAGGGGCTGGGTTCCCTCCTCAACCAGAGCGGCGTCATCATCGTGCTCTTCGCCGGCGGCATCTTCCTCATGAAAGGGCAGATCACCCTGGGCGACTTCTACGCTTTCGTCGCCTACCTGAGCAGCTTGACCGGCCCGCTCTGGACCATCTCCTGGTTCTTCGTCTCCACCAACGTGGTCTCCAGTTCGGTGGACCGCATGCGTCAGGTGGAGGATTTGCCCGAGCGCACTGATGGCGAGGCGCGGCCGGTCGATTGCCGCCGCCTCCACCTGGAAGGCTTGCGCTTCGCCTGGACATCCGAGGCGCCACCCCTGCTGGACGGCCTCGACCTGGTCCTGCGGCGGGGGGAGACGGTGGCCGTGGTGGGGCCGGTGGGCTGCGGCAAGACCACCCTGCTCGAGCTGGCGGCGGGCATCCAGGACGCCGGCGGGGGCCAGGTCCATCTGGACGGGACTCCGGTGGCGGCGCTGACCTCCGCGGCGCGCAGCCGCTGCCTGGGCTGGGTGCCCCAGGAGAGCCTGCTCTTCTCGGGCGAGGTGGCCGAGAACGTCCGCCTGGACCGCCCGGCGGTGGACGGGGAGGCCATCCGGCACGCCCTGACGACGGCCTGCGTGGCCGACGAGTTTCCGCCCGAGCGGCGCATCGAGCAGGGCGGGGTCGGCCTCTCCGGCGGCCAGCGCGGCCGCGTGGCCCTGGCCCGCGCCCTGGCGACCCGCCCCGATTTCCTGCTCCTGGACGACGCCACCAGCGCCCTGGACGCCGCCACCGAGCGCCTCTTCTGGGAGCGCCTGCGCCGCGAGCTGCCCGCCACCGGCGTGCTGGTGGCCACCCACCGCGAGGCCACCGCCCGCGTCGCCGACCGCGTCCTGTGGTTGGAGAAAGGCCGCTTCATCCACGAGGGCCGCCACGACGAGCTGCTGGCCCGCGAACCGGGCTACCGCGAGCTGTTTGCCCGGGAATAGGTCCGCTCAAATGCACGATGGATTGTGTGGGACTGCCGAGCTTCGCCTGGCGCTTGCCCTGGCGACTTCTTTCAGGGCCGAGCCAATCCATGCTGACCAAGGCCGTCGCGAACGCCATATTTCGACCATGAACGACACGACGCAAGCCTTGGACTTGATCCAACCCATCCTTCGGAGGGAGCTGCCGGACTTGCAGGCACTCTACCTCTTCGGTTCACGAGTCGACGGGGGGGACCATCCCGGGAGCGACCTGGACCTGGCCGTGCTTCTGGCGCGGGGGCAGAGGGGGGATCGCCCGGGCCTCCGTCTGATGGCCGTGCGGGCCTTGTGCGAGGAAGCCATTCAGCGTCGCGTGGACCTGCTGGACCTGAGGCGGGCTGATGCGGTCCTGCGCATGCAGGTCTTGCGCGGGCGCCGTCTGATCTGCTTGGACCCTGTGGCGGTGGCCACCTTCGAGATGTATGCCATTTCCCTTTATCAGAAGTTGAACCAGGAGCGGAGGGCGCTTCTGGAGCAATTCCAGAGGACCGGCCGGGCCTACCGATGCTGAAAGATGTGGTGACCCAGAAGATCCAGAGCATCCAGCGCTGCGTGAAACGCGCGCGCCAGGAGCGCAGCGCGGCTGGCTCGGGCTTCCGCGTCGATTGGACGCGACAGGACGCGGCCCTGCTCAACATCACGCGGGCCTGCGAGCAGGCCATTGATCTGGCCAACCATGTGGTCAGGGAGCGGGGACTGGGCATTCCCGCCACCAGCGCCGAGAGCTTTCTTCTGCTGGAGCGGGACCACGTGATCGAGGCCACCCTGCGTCGCAGTTTGGCGGCCATGGTGGGTTTCCGCAACACGGCCGTGCATCAGTACATGGAGCTGGACCTGGACATCGTTGACTGGGTCATCACGGAAGGACTGGACGACGTGCTGACCTTTACCCGGTTGATCGCCGAACGTGGCGCTGCCGGTTGGACACCGAAAGAGGGAAGCTGAAGACAAATCCCCGGTTTCATGCCTCAGGGCAGGAAGAGCCGCCCCGCCGCCAGGCCGTCCGCCAGCCGCTCCCACACATCCTTCAAGCGGGCGCCGTCCGGATCCGGCCCCAGCGCGGCCAGCAGGCGGCGGGCGAGGGGGCCGGCTGTCAGGAGACGGTCGATCGTGGCGGAATGGGCGGGGTCCATCAGGGGGCGCTCGGCCAGGATGCAGCGCCATAGATCCCCCCCCTCCAGCGGCCGGCCGCGGCCGAAGCAGGCGAGCAGGGACTCGTCGTGCACCAGGGCCCGCTCCCCGTCGCGGGCACAGGCCCACAGTGTTTCCGCCAGAGCCTCCGTGGACAGCGCCTGCTGGGCGGCCAGGGAGGCCCAGCGCTCCTGGACGAGATGGGCCACGGCCTGCCCGATGGCCGCCGCCACGGCGGCGTCGGCGGCGGGGCACTCCTGGGCGTCCACCAGGCGGATCTCCAGCGCCATCCGGTCGAAGCGGGCGATGGCGCCCCGGGAGTTGAGCCACTCGTGCCGCAGCAGGCCGTCGGGGTCGTGGGGGGCGATGTCGGCCCAGATGCGGCGCAGGATCCGCTCCTCGTAGGCGCGCCGCGTCCAGACCGGCTCCGGCACAAGCAGGCCGGCGATGGAGGGGATGCGCGCCTGGTTGCCGCGGTAGACCTCCAGGCGCGTGTCCAGCCAGCCCGTGGCGCGGCCCTCCACCACGGGCGAGGCGGCGGCCAGGGCGGGGATGAGCGGGAGGACGAGGCGGACGGCGGCGTGCAGGCGGGCGAACTCGGCGTCGTCGGCGAAGGCGAGGTTGAGGTGCGCGCTCTGCAGGTTGCTCCAGCCGTGGCCGGCGCAGCCGAAGATGCGGTCGTAGGCGGCGTAGACCTCGCGGTTGCCGTGGGGCCACAGGCGGGTGTGGCGAGCCGGGTCCAGCCAGGGGTGCATGGCGCCGGGCAGCAGGCGGCCGCCCAGCGGCTCCAGCAGGCGGTTGGCGCGCGCCACCTGCTCCTGCAGGCCGCGCTCGACCCCGGCCAGCGAGGCCACCGGCCCCGCCGTTTTGAACTCGATGAGGTGCAGGACCAGCTCGTTGGACCAGCCGAAGTCCCCGAACTCCACATCGTCCACGGCCTCCCCGGGCTGGCACTCGCAGCGGGCGTCCGGCTCGGCGGCGGCGGCGGCGAGCAGGGCGTCGGCCACGGGCAGCGGATCCAGGGTGCGGGCGTCGACGACCATCAGCTCCAGCTCCAGGCCGAAGCCCTGCAGCAGATGCAGCGGCGAATCCGTCACGCCACGTACCCTCCCGTCTTGCTGTGCTCGATGCGGCGCAGGAAGACCCGCATGATGCGCAGGTAGAGCTCGTCCTTGAGGATCTCGTCCTCGTAGCCGGCGTCGATGTTGGGGTTGTCGTTGATCTCGATCACGACAAACTGGTCGCCGATCTGCTTGATGTCGAGGCCGTACAAACCGTCCCCGATCAGGTTGGCCGCCTTGAGGGCGATTTTCAGGAGCGGGGTGGGGGCGTGCTCCACGGGGATGGAGTCCACCCGGCCGTAGGTGGTGTCGCCCGTCTCGTCGCGATGGACGATCTGCCAGTGCTTGTCCGCCATGTGGTAGCGGCAGACATAGATGGGCTGCCGGTCGAAGACGCCCACCCGCCAGTCGAAGGTGGTGGGGAGGAAGGCCTGGGCGATGAGCAGGTCGCTCTTGGCGAACATGCGGGCCCCCTCCGCCAGCAGCTCCTCGCGGCTTTCCACTTTCACCACGCCCTGCGAGAAACTGGAGTCAGGCTGCTTGAGGATGCAGGGCAGGCCCAGCTCGCGCAGCAGCTCCGGGCTGATCTCCTTGTAGCAGGTCACGGTGCGGGGGATGGGCACGCGGTGTTTCTGAAGCAGCTCGGCCAGGAAGACCTTGTTCGAGCACTTGAGGATGGAGACGGGATCGTCCACCACGACAAGGCCCTGGGCGGCGGCGCGGCGGGCCCAGCGATAGGTGTAGTGGTGGACGTTGGTGGTGTCGCGGATGAAGAGGCCGTCGAACTCGGCCAGGCGGGCGGAATCCTCCCGCCCCAGCAGCTCGGTGGCCAGGTCGAGGGACTCGGCGGCGCGCACGAAGTGGCGGATGGCCCGCGCGTTGGAGGGTTTTTGCGTGGCCTCCTCGTTGTAGAGGATGGCCAGGTCGTAGCGCCAGCGGTGGCGTGGCCGGGACACCCGCTGATGGCCGGCGAAGAACTCGGCGGCCCGCTCGCGGACGAAGGGCAGGTGGTCGGCCGGGATCTCGCTGGCGGCGATGGGGCGGATGCCCTGCAGCTGCCAGCGCTCCTCCCCCTCGTGCCAGGTGAAGTGGGCGCGGAGGAAGGGCGCCTGGAAGGACTTGAAGAGCTGCTGGCAGAGCCGGTCGTACTTGCGGGCCAGGTTGCGTCCGAAGTAGATGCTGAGGATTTGCTCCGGGGAGCGCAGCCCGGCGAAGGCGCGCTGGATGTCCTCGTCCAGCTCCTCGGAGTGGATGCGCAGCATGGCGCTCGACTTGAGGTCCTGGATGGTGGTCAGGTCGGGGAAGGGGCGGTGGCCGCGCGCCTCGGCCAGCAGGGACACGTAGTAGCCCGTGCTCTGGTAGCGGTAGGAGCGGCACAGGTTGAAGACGCGCAGGCTCTTGCGCTCCACCAGGCCGGGGTTGGTCAGGTAGTCGCGGGCCGCCATCACCTGCACCTTGGCCGGCTTGAGCGGCCAGTCTTCCGGGTTGTTGACTACGACGAGCACGTCCATGCGTCGCTACTCTCGCTTGGTTCGCGGGCGGATGATGAGAAAGTTGGCGTCGTGGGTCAGCACGCCGAGCAGGATGGCGCCCAGCACCCGGTCCATGGAGACCGTGTAGTAAGGGCTGTCGGCGAGGGGATGCTGCGGATAGGGGTCGGCCACCCGCACCAAGCCGCCGTGCTCGTGGCCGCAGAGGACGACGAAGTGACCCGTGGGCTTGCCGCCCAGGTCGTCGTCGTCGCCGTCCTCCTCGCGCTCGCGGACGGCGTGGTAGAGGTAGGTGGAGCTAAGGCCGGCCAGCACCGGCAGTCCGCGCTGGATGAAGCCGCGCAGCAGTTGCTTGGTGAGATCCTTGAAACGCAGCTCGCCCCCCAGCTCGAGGAAGCGCAAATAGGCCTGGGTGGCCACTCTGATCCGGCCCTTGTCCTTGATGAGGGCCTGTTCGCGCAGGCGGCGCGGCAGGTCGGGCACGGGCGGCGCGAACCAGGTGGGATCGAAGAGGTGCAGGTTGTAGGTGTAGAGGGTGGCCCGGTAGCCCCGCTCCAGGGCGTGGCAGGCGAGCATGACGGCCAGGGTGCCGCCGCCGCGCACGCGGGGGATCTCGCGGACGAGGCGGGGCAAGGTCACCATGTCGCCCCAGTAGGAGTAGACGGCATGCAGGCAGGTGGGTCCGCAGGCCGTGTCATCGGGCTGGAACTGGATGTTGAGGCGGCCTTCCATTCCCCATCCCCGTCGTGATCTAGTTTCGGGCAACGATGACCCATCGCCCCGCCAGAATGGCCCGGCGTCTACCAGGCGGCGAGAGCCTCGGCGAAAGCCTCGATCTCCTCTGGCAGGCCCGTCGAGACCCGGATGCAGTGGGGCAGGCGGAAGGCGCCCAGGGGCCGCACGATCACGCCGCGCAAGAGGCAGTGACGGGCGAAGTGGTCGGCCTCCTCCTCGTCGGCGAGGGGGAACATGACGAAGTTGGCTTGGCTGGGCACGGGCGCCAGCCCCTTGGCCGTCAGGAGGTCCATCAAGCGGCGGCGGCCCGCCGCATTCAAGGCGATCGTCTCCTGCAGGAAGGCGCCGTCGGACAGGGCCGCGATGCCCGCCGACTGGGCGGGGATGCTGGGCTCGAAGGGGAGCTTCACCTTCATCAGGTTGGCGATGAGGTCGCCGTGGCCGAAGCCGTAGCCCAGGCGCAGGCCGGCCAGGCCCTGGGCCTTCGAGTAAGTGCGCAGGGTGAGCACGTTGTCGAAGCGGTAGAGCAGGCTGTCCGGGTAGCTGGCGCCTGGTTCCACATAATCGATGTAGGCTTCGTCCAGGACGACCAGTGTGTGGGAGGGCACCTGCTCCATGAAGCGCGTGAAGGCGGCCTTGGAGAAAATGCTGCCGGTGGGGTTGTTGGGGTTTGCCAGGTAAACCAGGCGCGTCCGCGGACCCATGGCCGCCGCCATGGCCTCCAGGTCGAAGGCGTAGTCCTTGAGCGGCACCGTGCGCAGGGGCAGGCCACGACTCTGGGCCAGGACATAGAAGCCGACGAAGGTCCCCTCGCTGGTGAGCAGCTCGTCGTCCTGGTCCAGGAAGGTGCGCAGGATGGTGGCCAGGATGCTCTCCGAGCCCGCGCCGCAGATCACGTTCTCCCGGCGCAGCTGGTAGTGGGCGGCGATGGCGTCGCGCAGGTCCAGGGCACCCACGTCCGGGTAGCGGGCCAGTTCAGCCAGGCTATTTCGGATGGCCTCCAGGGCGAGGGGACTTGCTCCGCGGGGATTCTCGTTGCTGGCCAGCTTCACCACCCGCTCCAGCCCGAGTTCACGTTGCACCTCCCGGATGGGTTTGCCGGGTTTGTAGGGGGTCAGGTCTCGGATGTAGTCGGGTACGAGCGGGCGGGTCATGGCGGCGTCCTCTGCTTTGCCGCAAGATGGCACCAGTCGGCGGGATGGGAAACAATTGCCAGGGTGTCGGACCCATGGTCGGACACCACGTGTAAACTTGTCCTGCATGATTGACACTGGCAGTCGCGGTGCGAACGCCGGACCACGCGAGGAAGACCAAAACGCGCGAGTCCACGTCACGTGCGGGAGCTTCGTAGGCGGTGCGGGGCTGAAACAGGGGCAAATTTTGCCAAAGTGTCCGACCATGGGTCGGACACTTTGCTTGATCGCCAATGATTATTGGACATCCCCCGCTCGCACCGATCCATCGGGCATGGCCAGCCCCGCGCCCTGGACGACTGGTTCAGTTCCCGTCCCAAGGGCGCAGCTCCTCCCGCATGGCCCTGATCTGCTCATGGCGCGGCCAGGATCCCGCCTGGCCGGCCGCTTCCTCCCACAAGCCGTACATGGGATTGGGCAGCATGATCCATTCCCGCCCCCAGCGTGCTGCATGGGGATCGCCCAGCCCGGCGCTGGTCAAGGCCTGCTCCCGCGAGTTGTCGGGGAAATCCTCCCGGCTGTCCCCCACCATGAGCAGAACCCGATGGGAGTCCGCCACCAGCCGGCGGCGCGACCCCTTGTCGGAGCGCCAGGCCGGCCGCTCGCCTTTGAGCAGGATCTCGTCCACGTCCGCCTCCAGCGCCACCCCAAGGGCCGCCAGGTTGCGACGGGTGGCCTCCTCCTGCGCCGCCTCCCGGTTGGAGATGAAGAAGACGGCCACCTGCCGCTCCCTGGCCTGCTGGATGAACTCCAGGGCGCCGGGCAGGGCTTCCGCCCGCGCCGTCCCCACCCAGCGGTCCCAGTCCGCGGTGGCGGCCTCGTCGTAGTGTCGACCTTGCAGGAGCAGCCAGGCGACGAAGGGTGAATTGTCCAGCACCGTCTCGTCCAGGTCGAGAATGACGGCCGGCGGCTTGTGGGCATAGGGGGGAAGCTGCTCGGCGGGGGTGGCGGTCCAGGCGCTGTCCCGCAGCGCCTCATCCAGGCGTTGCCGGGCCAGTTCGAAGAGCGACCGGAGGGTGGCGCCATGCTCGGGCGCCCGCTGGGTCCAGAGGGTGGCGTTGAGGTGAGCACTTTCGCGTGTTTCACCGTTCCGAGCTGCCAGCAGGTAGACTAATAGAATGATGTAAGACCTCATGGTGGACCCTCTATTGCACCTGGTGCTGCCCTGGTGCTGCCCTGGTGCTGCCCTGGTGTTGCCCTGGTGCTGCCCTGGTGCTGCCCTGGTGTTGCCCTGGTGCTGCCCTGGTGTTGCCCTGGTGTTGCCCTGGCACCTTATGCACACCGTCTATCAACCTGGACACCTCCCGCCAGCCTGGGTGGACGGGGACGCTTGGTTTCAACTCACGCGACGGTTGACCACAGCGGTCGACAGACTGCAATCAACCGCCGGCAGTTGGATTCCTTCACGTGCAGGTGGCGGCGCGTGTAGAAGCGATAGCACCACGCCAGCAGCGTCCGGTTGTTGAGGATGAAGAGACGGTTGTGGAGGAGCAGTCGCATCAGCTGGAGGGAGGGTGCATAGCGGATGTTGAGATGATGCAGCTCCTCGATGGCGAAGGTCTCAGCCAGGGTCTGCCGCAGGCTGCCTTCGTCAAAATGCTGGTAGTGCTTGCGGCTGACCCGGATGTTGGTGCTGGGCACGCTGAGGATGAGCCGGCCCTCGTCGGCGAGCCGGGCGCGCAGGTTAGCCAGGAAGGCGCCGACCTGCGCCGGCGGGATGTGCTCGAGGACCTCCACCAGCGTGATCAGGTCATGGCGTTCGGGCAGCAGCGTATCGTCTCCCGCGTCCTCGCAGCGCCAGTCCAGGTCCGGATGGAAGGCCCGGGCAAAGGCGATGGCCCGCGGCGAGAAGTCGATGCCGGTCAGGCGGGCACCGGGATGCCGCGCGTGGAGCAGCCCCAGGAATCGGCCGTCGCCGCATCCCACGTCGAGCAGGGAACCGTGGGGGTCCCGCCCCGCCAGGTCCAGCAGAAAGCCCAGGTAGCTCAAGTACTCATGGCCCCAGGCCAGGGAGCGATGATGGGAATAGCGCTTCCCGTCCCAGTTGGGGATGTAGTGGTAGGGAAAGTCGTAGCCCTGTTCCTGGATCGCCTCCGGGGCTCCCAAGCGTGTCACCGGTCCCTCCCCTGCCCTGTTACTGGCGGAATCGGGCGGCAAGCTAGTGAACCCAGTGGCGTGATCGGCCGCTTGCCGGCGACAGGTTGCCCGCGGAGGGCGTGCGATGGGCCGCGCCGCCAGATCCGGCATCCCGCGAGCGGCAGTCCACCCGCCGTCGACGCCCGCTTCGCCGGCGATCGATCCGCCTGGATCCACCACCAGCGCGGCCGGTCAGGCGTCGGGAATCTCGGGCTCGACCAAGCGGGCCAGCTGGGCCAGGGATTCCTGCCAGCCGAGCAGGCACAGCTCGACGGGCACCATCTCAGGCAGGCCTTCCTGGACGATGGTCAGCTCCGTGCCGCCGGAGACGGGCCGCAGCGAGACCGTGGTCCTCATCTCGCCGGGCAGGGCGGGGTCGTCGAAGCGGTTGGTGTAGACCAGGCGCTCGCCGGGGACCAGCTCCTGGTAGGCGCCGCCGAAACTGTGGCTGTGCCCGCTGCCGAAATTGGCGAAGGACATGCGGAAGCCACCGCCCACGCGCGGGTCCTGCTCGTGGACGGTGCAGGTGAAGCCGTAGGGCGGGATCCACTTGCAGAGGGCGGCGGGATCCAGGAAGGCCCGGTAGGCGCGGTCGGGCGGGCAGCGCAGGATGCGCTGCAGGCGGGCGGTGCCGGTGGGCATGGGGACGGCCCCTTTCGCTTGCGTTGGGAGGTGGGCCGGCTGCCGCCGCGCCCAGCGGCGTGGCGTCCCGGCCGGGCCAAGCTGGCACCTGCCGCGCGGGCACGCCACTCTGGAGCGGTTGAAGTTGTGACAACCCGGCCCTCAGCGGCCGGCGGGCGGCTCCCACAACTCCAGCTTGTTTCCGTCCGGATCGATCACCCAGCCGAAGGTGCCGAACTCCGACTGCTCGACCTGGTCGACCACCTGGCACCCCTCGCCGCGCAAGAGGGCCAGCAGCGCGTGGAGATCCTCCACCCGGTAGTTGATCATGAAGGGCGCCGCGCCCGGGGCGAAGTAGTCCGTGTCGTCCGCGAAGGGGCTCCAAACCGTCGTGCCCGTCCCCGCCGGATTCTCCGGGCCGGCCCAGGGGAAGACGACCCCACCCCACTCCTCGACCTGCAGGCCCAGGTGTGTCTGGTACCAGGCCGCCAGGCCCTTGGGGTCCCTGGATTTGAAGAAGATTCCGCCGATGCCGGTGACGCGCCTCATGGCCGCTTCCTCCTGGTTGCCCTCAAGTCATGGGCCTCATGCTGGGCCAAGCCATATGACGGATGGATGTCGAGACCGGCCCGGCCATCATCCTTTGCGCCAGCGCTCGGGACCGCGCCGGGATCCGCCCTGCCCCGTCACGCCAAAGAAGCGAAGCAGAGCCGGAAAGGATCTCTACGCCAGCTTGACTCGGGAGACCTCACACGTGTTGGTCAACGTGATGTCTCGGATTCTGCTAACGAAGGAGCATCCCCTTTACTGTTCGTGATTCCCCTGAGGAGTGCGACAACTGAAACACATAGATCCCGGACGCCACATTGTGGCCGTCGGAACTTCGACCATCCCATCTCACATGATGGAAGCCGGTCCCCAGCGTGCCCAGGTCCCGCCGCATCACCTGTCGCCCGGCCAGATCAAACACACCGAGGGTCATTTGTCCAGGAATGGATGTGGCGAAGGAGAGCAAGGTGGATGGGTTGAAGGGATTCGGGGATAGCGCATGAATCTGGATGTCGCTGGGGGTTGACGAAACCAAGTCAGGCGCTTCGATTCCGGTGCTCATGGACTTCAATCCCAGTGAGGAGTATCCGCCTGCCGCGAGCGCCATGAAGCCGGCATTGGGCGCGGGAATGCTGCATTGACCATACTCGTTACTGCCCCAGGCCACGATCGAGCCGTCGTCCTTCAGTCCCAGGCTATGGTACGCGCCTCCGGCGAGCGCCACGAAGTCCGCGTTGGGCGCGGGGACATCACATTGTCCATACTCATTCCACCCCCAGGCCACAATCGAGCCGTCGGCCTTCAGGCCCAGGCTGCTGTGAAGAAGGCCACCGGCGATCGCTATGAAGTTCGTATTGGGCGCGGGGACATTGCATTGGCCATCCCAATTGGCTCCCCAGGCCATAATCGATCCGTCGCCTTTCAGGCCCAGGCTGTGAAGCTCGCCAGCGGCGATCGCCACGAAGTTCGCATTGGGCGCGGGGACATTGCACTGGCCAGCCTCGTTACTCCCCCATGCCACAATCGAACCGTCCGTCTTCAACCCCAAGCTGTGGTTCTCGCCACCGGCGATCGCTATGAAGTTCGTATTGGGCGCCGGGACATCGCATTGGCCAGTATAACCGCCGCCGCCATACTCTATGTTTGATCCCCATGCCACGATCGTGCCATCGGACTTAGAGCTTATCCGTAAATAGGTTGACATTTCGATTCCGTTGAGCCAGCTTCCTCCATCACAACTGGAGGAGTCAGCCATGTCGCGATTGGCGAGCTGGGAATTGTCGGATGCCTTCTGGAGCCGAGTGGAGCCC
>JAUXWS010000056.1 GCA_030685015.1 bacterium | reverse complement strand
TGGTCGCTGTAGAAGTCGCCGGTGCGCAGGTACTCGATGAGGATGGTTTGTGCGTCGGCCAGGACCTGGCCGTTGGTGGAGGGCTGCTCGACGAAAGCCTGGCGCAGGCAGTCGAGGAGGAGCTTCTGCTGCTTGAAGAGGCGTCCCTTGTGGCGGGACTGCCGAAGGCTGGCACCGACGAGTTCGAGGGTCCGGTGGCAGAGGGTTCCGAGCTCGGCGGGGGAATTGGGGTCGGGGATGGGCTTGACGTAGCCGGCGCCATAGATCTGGGGATCCAGGTAGCGGGCCTTGTAGGCGAGGGGGCATCGGGCGTAGGTGTCCAATCGGGAGAAGGACCAGTGCTCGTTGTGGACCTGGAAGTCCTCGGGGATGGCGGGGTCCAGCAAGGGCAGGTTGGGGTCACAGGGCGCCAGGGGCGCCGCGTGGGGCGTGTTCATGGGTTCATCCTTCCGTGGGGCTGGGTATTGGCGGTTGGGGGCGTGTGGGGCGCCAGTGGCCGCGTGGCGGCCGGGCGGGGCGCGCGGCGCGGCGGGCGGCAAAATGAAGACCAGCGGTTGGCGAAAAACAGGAACGGCCTTCGGCCTTCTGAACTCACACCTATTGCATGTTGTGGCCCAATGGCTGCCAAAACATGATTCTCCAGGGGGGTATCCCTCAGGGCTAGATCAAACAGCGAAAAAGCGACTGCCCGATGGACCCTGCCCGCAGTGACGATATTATTCTTAAAAAACAAAAGATAAACGTCAGCGCGGGCAGAGTCCCGCGGGCAGGAGTTTGAAGTATCAGGGGTAGGGATATACCCCTGGGAAAACAGGTTTTGGCAGCCATTGGGCGAGTAGTTAAAGCTACGGGCGGTTTTCGTGTTTTGATTGGCGGGATTATTCTCCCGCCATTTCCCGCCATTGGCCACATTCTGCATAACCTCGTCAAATGATCGATTGGCGGGATTTGGCGGGAATTCTCTCCCGCCACTCCAGTCAACACACATCGCACTTTGTTCAAGATTTTCCATCAGTCCATGGGCATCGATTTCACAAGCCACGTCTCGATCAGCTCGATGTGGCTTGCAATGGTGGGGTATGTCACGCGCCGGCACCAATCTGAGACGGTCCGGTAGGAAAGGCCGAGCTCGCGGGCGAGCTTGCGCGGGCCCAGCTTCAGGTAGTCGGCGCGGGACAGGAGACGGTCCCGCACGTCCTGGCGGCGCGTCAGCACGTCGTTGGCATGTGACATCAGGCCTTTGGCGGCCAGGGCCTTCTCCATGGCGGCCAGGCGGCGGTCGATGTCGGCTACCAGTTGGGCGATGCGGTCGGCCGTGGCGGCCGTGCTTTGCTGGGCGGCAAGGACCACGCCTGCAGCCTTGTCCAGCCGCTTGGCGAAGGCATCCAGGCGGGCCTCCACACCATCCAGCCGTGCGGCCACCTCCTTGTTGTGCGTCTTGGCGTCCTTGTTCATCTGGCGCACGCGCTCTTCCAGGTCGTCGATTCGCTGTTTCAGGGTGGGCATGGGGCGTCCTTTCAGAACGGCAGGTTGGAGGATGATGGTTGCGCGACCAGCGAGTCTAGCCAAGCAATCCCCTCAAGCGGCTTGTGGACGACCTCGACTTCCAAGTAGCCGTAGTAGAGGACGCGGATCAGCTTCTGGGTGTTCGTCCACTCTGCAAGGCGTCGACAGCAAGACCAATTATAGAGGGTGCCTGTCCTGATCCCGGTCAGGGCTGACAGGTCCTTCATCTTCAGCCGGAGTTGGGCCTTCATCTGGAACAGGCCGGAGACAAGGATCTGCCGCTCGATCTCGACGGCTTCGGCGAGCGGTTTCCCGGCCGTCGCCTCCTCTACCTTGCTTTGCAGGTCCAGCGCCAGGGAGGCTTCACGGAATCTCTCGGGCAGATAGATGTCGTCCTTGATGGACGGTTGTTTGGACTTTTTGTTTGCCATGGGTGGTCCTTTCAGCTGATTCGCTGCAGCCAGGCGGTGATGCGGGCGACGTCTTCCGTGGTGTAGGGGAGGGATTGTTTGTTTGGGCAGGGCCACAGCCAACGCTTGACCTTGTTGACGCTCACGCCGAGGACGCGGGCCAGGTCGTCTTTGGTGTAGCGGCGGCGGGCGGCCTTCAATTGCAGTCGCTCAATCAGACCGATGAGTTGGGCCTCGCCGAGCCTGCAAAGGTCTTCAACGGGGATGTGGTGTAGGGCTGCCCTTGCCTTCCATTCTCGATCCTTTGCCAGGTCCTCGGGCGTATCGTCTTTGAAGACGACGTCTTTGATACCTGGAGGCGGTGGCGGCACGTACTCGATGGCGGGACAGGCTTTCGGATCCCGCTCCTTGAGGAGGATTTCGATCCGGCTGGGCAGGTACTCGGGATCGTCGAAGGCGCACAGGGGCGACTTGACGCCTTCCTGGTCCAGCAGCTTGATGACGGCTTCCAGCTGTTTGCGGACGATGGCCTCCACCTCCATGCGCCAGCCGATGCCGTCCTGGAAGCCCAGGCAGTGGGCGGCGGCGTGGCTGTCCGGCCTGCTGGCCGGCAGGACCTGGTAGTGGCCTGGGTTGCCCCTTCGGGCCTCCAGCTCCCATCCCTTCTGGAAGCCCTCGCGGTAGGGCGCCAGCATGTCGCGGACCTGTTCCCACGTTTCGTCCGGGATGGCGTCCAGGGCCTCCAGCGGGCGCGGGGTGTCCGACTGGCGCGGGGCGTCCAGCGGGCCTTGCGGCCCGCCGACAGGTTGGTTGGTGTTCACAGGCATTGGGGGCCTCCAAGGGGGCGGGCAGGGCCGTTGCCGGCTGGGTGATGTGATCGGCCACGCTGACGAGCTCGGCATCAGTTCAAGACCTGGGCGCGCCACCGGACGGGCGCGGTCCAGAAGTGGCCCAGGCCGGAATGGAATTCCTGCCCGTCCACATTGATGTAGGACACGCGCCAGAAGAGGCGCGTGCCGGCCGGCAGCGATCCGGGGATCCGGTAGCTCGTGGTCGTGAGCGGGACAGTGACCAGGGGATGGGCCAGGCCCTGGTTGTCGGCCACCTGCAGGACCCAGGAGTTGTAGCCGGCCTTGGGCAGCCAGGCGAAGTGGGTGCCCGTGGCCTGGACGAAGTGCTGGCCGTAGGTCGGGCTGATGAGCTCGGGGGCTTCCTGGGCGACGGCGCCCAGCGCCAGGCCCAGGACCAGGATGTGTGCAACGGCGGTTTTGATCATGTCACGTGCTCCTTGCTTCGTGGGGGGTTGTTCGGGTTGCCGGACCCGCCTGGGGGCCGGCCCGGCGCCAGGTTGTGTTGTGATGGATGGTGTCACACGATCCATGCGGGGTTGGCTGGTGCAGCCGGCGACGTAGTTCAGATCGGTGTTGGTCCGGGTGGACACGGGCGGGCTCCCCCGGTGCCGCCGGGCCCGGTGCCGATGATGGCCGACCGCTGCCCGGTGGTGAATTGGCTGGTAGGCGCGACAAAGGAGCGGCCGGTCCTGTCGAACCAGATGAGGCGCCAGTGGTGGGTGGTCACGGGCGCCAGATTGCTCGCCGTGTAGCCCGCGTAGGTGCCCGGCAACTGGGCCTGCTGGACGATCTGCGTGAACTGGGCCGTGAGCGACAGCTGGACGCTCACGCGCGCCATGCCCTCGCGCGCCAGCCAGCGCAGCGTGACGGCATGGGGGGCGACGTCGCCGTCACCATCCTGCGGATGCAGCAGCTCCTCGCCCCGGGGCTCGATCCCCACGACCATGCCCTGCACGGCGGTAAAACTCTTCGAGCCCGGCGTGATGGC
>JAUXWS010000055.1 GCA_030685015.1 bacterium | reverse complement strand
CACCCCGTGATGATCTCGCAGGTGAACTCGCCCGGAACGTCCGGGGCGACGGTCACTGTGATCTCAATGCACTCGCCCGTCGCCAGGGCATAATCGACCGGATCGACGATCATGGCGTCGCAGTTCTCGCTGATCGTGCCGGTGATGGGTTCACAATCGTCGCCAACCGACGTGTTGCACACCATGAAGGACATGGCGACGGGATCCGCGGTGGTCACTTCGCCGAACTCGAGGAAGGCCGGGTCGACCATGCAGGAAGGCTCGCACCAACAACCAGCGAAGGGCTCATTGTCCGGGGTCACGGCGCCGTTGAAGCCCCAGGCGATGGGGAAGTTGGGGCCCGGGCTGTAGAGCACGGAGAAGCTCAGGGGCGTCCACACCTTGGTGCACTCGCCCGCCGTCATGCTCACCGTCGTCACCACCGGCACGGGGGGCGGGGCATCGTCATAATCGAAAATCAGGTGGTAGGCCAGCGGGAAACCGTCGGGACCCACGATGCGGGTGGCCGGACGGGCCACGCCGTCCATGGTGGTCATCACCGAGGCGAAGGGGCCGTTGTTCGGATCAAGCGGGCCGTCGAACGAATCCACGTAGCCGTCATGGCCGACGGGGAAGTAGCTGGCCGGAACGTCGATCTGCACGATCGCCAGAGCGCTCGATGCCAGCGCGCCGAGCATCAGGGTGCAAAGCAGGGTCTTCTTCATGTTGAATCTCCTTTTCTATGTGTGTCGTTGATGCCTAGCGCAGGTCGAGGGCCTTCTCGGCCTTCACGGTGCGCACCGTCTCCTGGGAACTGCCGGCCAGCGCGCCGCCGGGGATCGTGTAGGCCCAGGTGAAGGGGGTGGCGACCTTGAAGATGTAGGACTTGCCGGCGGCCAGGCCCGTGCCGTAAGTCGTGCCGTTGAAGACGAAGCTCTGCCAGAAGTTGTTCCAGTTCAGGATGACGTCGTTGGCGTTGAAACCGTCGGCGTCCAGGGTCAGGTCGTCCGTGTCCAGGGCGATGTCCATGGGCAGCGGGTTGCCGAAGGCGTTGAAGCCGGCGGTGAAGGTGCCCATGGTCACGTTGGTGCCTTCGGGGATCACGTCGCCGGCCACCACCAGGGTGCCCGCCACGCCGTGGCCGTTGTAGTAGAGGTAGGTGCCGTTGTAGGTCAGGGTCAGGCCGCCCCAGGTGTTGTCCGGAGTCCAGGAGAAGGACTGCCAGAAGCCGTTCCACTTGAGGACCTTGTCGCCGTTGGCGCCCTGGCCGCCGATGACGCCGGAGGCCGGCACGTTCACGCCCAGGCCCATGGGGCAGGCGCTGAAGGCGGCGTACTGGCCGGCGTTGACGGAGCGGCTGATGAAGCCGACGGTGTTGGAGGGATCGGACTCGATGGCCAGCGCGGCGGCGGCCAGGACACCGGTGAGGGTCAGGGTCAGGATCTTCTTCATGATGCACTCCTTGGACAGTTGGTTATTTGTGTCGGGTCAGGTCGCGGCAATGGATGCTGCAAAGGCAATGCCAGTTCCCACAACAAGCGCCACTTCTCCGCTTGCGGGAGAATTGTCTTGTTGGTCATTGAGTTGGCCTATTCGGATGAAGGACTCCCAGCTTTGTCCCCACCCTGCCCAGGTCCCTTGTGACCTTGCTGTCACGTGACTCCGGGTACAAACCGTGACTCCAGAGTCACGTCGCCCGCCGGGGGCGGAACCAGCGCAAGTCCTCCCGCAGGCGGCCCTGCACGATCTCCTCGGCCAGGCAGGCGGTGCCCCGCCAGGCCAGGCCGAAGCCATGCCCCGTGAAGCCGGCGGCGATGAACTGCCCCTGGCTGCCAGGGACTTCGCCGATCCAGGGCAGGCCGTCCCGGGAGAAACCCATCGTGCCGGTCCAGGCACAGCGCAGCTCCGCCCCTTGCAGCTTGGGGAAGCTGGCCTGCAGGAAGGAGGTTAATCCCTCGTGGATCTCAGGATTCAACTCCTCGGACAGGGCGCCAATCTCCAGCTCCCGCTGGGACCAGCGCCAGCCGCCCAGCAGCACCTCGCCGGTGGGGGCCTGCCGCCAGTACTCGTAGCCGAAGTTGGCCGCCATGGCCATGGGAATGACTTTGTGCAGGCGTGTGGTGGCCAGCATCTGGCCGCGCACAGGCAGGATGAGGTCACGGAAGGCCGGCAGCAGGCGGAAGGCCCAGGCATTGGTGCAGTGCACCACGACGGAAGCCCGAAGGGCACGGCCGCCCTCCGGCGTGCGCAGGTCCAGGCTCCAGCCCGCCGCCCCCGCGGCCAGGGCCATCACCTCGCAGCGCGAGGCGACCCGGCCGCCCCCGGCGCGGTAGGCCTCGACCAGGGCCCAGACCACCCGGGCCGGGTGGACCAACCCGTCGTCCGGGGCATGGCGGGCGCCCAGGAAGGGGGAGCGCCCGGTGCGCTTCTGCAGCTGTTCGGCGGTCCAGAACTCGGCGGCGAAGCCGTCCTCGTTCAAGAGCTGGACCGTGTGCTCCAGCTCGCGGCGCTCCTCGACGGTGGCGGCGCAGGCCAGGTAGCCGCTCCGTTGGAAGCCCGTCTCCTGGGGCAGCGCGAGCAGTTCCGCTGTGAAGTCCTGCTGGTTGGCCACGGTGAAAGCCCAGATGGCGCGGGCCTTCTCCCGGCCCATCAGCTCCACGGCGCGGTTGTAGTACTCGGAAGTGCCGGCCAGCAGGTGCCCGGCATTGCGGCCGGAGGCGCCGTGGGCCGGCGCATCCCGCTCCAGCACGACCGTCTCCACGCCCAGCCGCTGCAGGTGGAGCGCCATGGCCAGGCCGGCCAGACCGCCGCCGATGACGGCGACCTCCACTTCGGCGGGCAGCGCATCGCGGGGGGCGGGCGGGCACTCCTCCAGCCAGAGGACCCGGTTGGCGGGCGGCGCGGGGGACCCCATCAGTAGACCACGCCTTGCAGCAGGGCCCGGAGTCCGCTGGGCGCCGCCAGGCTGTCCGTGCTGAAGCGGGCCGGCTGCCAGCGCAGGGCCAGCGTGTCCAACTGCTCCGCCTTGCGGGCCAGGGGCCGGCCCCAGGTGAACTGGATGGCCAGGCTGCGCAGGACGGCCGTGTCCAGCGGCCGCCCGTCTGTGGCGGGCGTGGCGCTGAAGCTGTGCAGGCGGCCATCGTGGCGCAGGACCAGATTCAATTCCAGCTCCGGCCACTCCCCCCCGCTCTCCTCGCCCAGGAAATCGTTGAGCAGCCATTCCAGCTGGGCCAGTCCCGGCCCGTAGCGGGCCGTGTCGCTCTCCGCCAGGCTGACGAGGACGGGGGCGAAACGGAAGCCCTTCGCCTCCTCCCGGGCGGCCTGGCCGTAGCGCTTGCGGTCGAAGTTGAGGCGCTGCACCACGCGCAGATGGTCCCCCGGCGCCAGCCCCACGCCGGCCGGGAGCGCCATGCGCAGCTTGGGCAGGACGGCGACGGCGTGGTCCCCGAAGCCATACTTGGCCTCGGATTCCCACAGCTTCCGGGGCTGCCGCACCTCGCCTTCGGCCGTCAGTCGGTACTCCACCACGGCCTGGCCTTCCCACACATAGCGACGGGCCTTGCGCGGGAAGTCCATTGCCTTGACCAGGGCCTTGGGTGGCAGGCTGCTGGCCGCCCGCGGGAGCAAGGCCACCAGGCTGTCCAGCAGCGCGCCGGCGGCCCGCTCGCCGCGCGCCCAGGCCAGGTAGTCGGCCTCGGAGCCGGGAAAGACCACCGGGAAGATCATGCGGCTGGCCACCATGGAGCTGCCGCGGAAGCCGGGCGTGAAGGTCAGGCCGGCGGCCAGCTGGCGGGCCTGGTCGCCCACGCCCAGCCCGGCGGGCCATTCGTCCAGCACCAGGATGCTGTCCAGGCCGCCGTCGGCGCCCACGTCCAGGGCCAGCATGGCGCGGCCCGACAACCCCAGCCAGCGCGTGTTGTCGTACGAGCGCTCCAGTTGCTGCAGGCGGGTGGCGGGCGTCGTGCAGCGGGTGCCCGTGTCCAGCGAGTTCTGGAAGTAGCGGCGGCCGTCGCCCGCGCCCTGGGCCACGGCCGCCGCATCCACGATCACGCTGTCGGCGGCCTGGTCCTCGACGGCCACGGCCACCAGCTCAACGGCTGCGGCCGTGGTGAGCGTGTGGCGCAGGACCATCGGCTGCTCCTCGCCGTCGCGCCAGCGGGCCAGCGTGCTCCAGGCTCCGCCCAGCAGCAGGTCGGAGCCGCGCACGGCCAGGGCGGGCAGGGCGGCGGGCAGGGGCAGGCGCCCGGCCCGCCAGGCTCCCGACACGGTGTCCAGGCGCGCCACCCGGCCGCCGTCGCCCACGACGGCCCAGCCATCCTGCACCGCCGCCAGACTGTGGGCCTGGTCCAGCGGGGCGCGGCCCAGGCTGCGGCGGCCGCCTGGACCCTCCAGATGCAGGCCGCCCGCCCGGTCCAGCACGGCCACGCGATCCGCTCCCGCCGGCGCCAGATCCGTCACGGCGGCGGACAGGCGCTCCCGGGGCTGCCAATGGAGTCCGGCATCCAGGCTGTGGAAGAGCCGTCCACCCCCCCCCCCCCCCCC
>JAUXWS010000054.1 GCA_030685015.1 bacterium | reverse complement strand
GGCACACGTCTGCCTGGACCATGACGCAAGAGGAGCACCAGGTGATCACATAAGGGACGCAACGTCGTGATGTGGCTGCTGCGATCCACCACGCGATCGAGGAGCAGGATCGGGGGTCGCAATTGATTCACAAGCTCTGAGCAGGCCGGCGCCCAAGGAGGACAGGCAGCCATGAGGAAGGCCGTGCAGCGGTTGGTGGAGGGCGTCTGGCTGGCCCTGGGCATGGTGCTGGGGCTGGTCCTGCTGCGCGCCCTCACGCCCATGCGGGCCCAGACACCCGGCGCTTTCGAAGCGGCCGGCCAGGAGGGCGGGGACGCGGTCACGGCCCTGGTCCAGGACGGAGTCACACGAACGCGCCACACGGCCATCACGCGGGCGGTGGCCGCGGCCGAGCCGGCGGTGGTGGGCATCAACGTGGTGCAGGTGGAGCGCTACATCGAGCGCAGCCCCTTCAGCCGCGACCCCTTCTGGGGCCAGTTCTTCCCCGACCGCGTCATCGAGCACCCGGTGCAGAACCTGGGATCCGGCTTCATCATCAGCGCCGACGGCCTCTGCGTCACCAACGAGCACGTCGTGCACCGCGCCAGCAAGATCGTCGTCACCCTGCCCGACGGGCGCGAGGTCAATGCCAGGCTGGTGGGGGCGGACTACAACTCGGACATCGCCCTGCTCGACCTGGACGGCGAGGGCTATCCCGTCCTGGCCCTGGGGGATTCCGACGAGGTGCTGATCGGGGAGTGGGCCATCGCCGTGGGCAATCCCTACGGTCTCTTCTCCAGCGCCAGCCCCAGCGTGACGGTGGGCGTGGTGAGCGCCACCGACCGCGATTTCGGCGCCCAGAACGACGAGCGCGTCTACATCGGCATGCTGCAGACGGACGCCGCGATCAACCCCGGCAACTCGGGGGGACCGCTGGTCAACGCGCTGGGGCAGGCCATCGGCATGAACACGATGATCTACAGCCGCAGCGGCGGCAGCGTGGGCCTGGGATTCGCCATTCCCGTCAACCGGGTCAAGGCCATCATCGGCGACCTGCAGGACCACGGTTTCGTGGACCGCAACATCTGGACCGGCATCTGGATCCGCGACCTCAACCGCAAGATGGCCCAGGCCCTGGGCTATCGCGGCCAGGGCGGCGTGCTGGTCGTGGAGCTGGCCGACAGCAGTCCGGCCTCGCAGGCCGGCGTGCAAGTGCACGACATCCTGATCAAGCTGAACGGCCGTCTTGTCAAGACGACGGCGAGCATCAAGGAGATCATCGCGGACACCGACGTGAAGGTGGGCGACCGGGTCCTGCTCGAGGTCTTTCGCGAGGGCAAGGTGTTGACCATCGCCATGCGGGCGGGCCAGGCCCCGCAGACGGGGAAGGCCCCGCCGACGGGGAACGCGCCCGGCGCGCGGCAGGGACGTTAGCAGCCTGTCGGGCTTGGGCCTTTGCCGGGATCCGCGCCGAAGGCGCGCGTGCCCATGGCGGGACCGGTTGTCCGAGATTTCGCGGCGCGTCCCGGCGGCATGGACGGGCAAGCGGCGGAGGATCCAGGCCGGCAGGGGCGATGAAGACAGCGAAGCGGCCATGTCCGCACGGCGCAAGGAGCCAAGGACGGGAGGCGGCGTGGGCAAGAGCGGCGTGACACATCGGACGAAGCGACTCCACGAGGACGGCCCCGGCACCCTGGAGATCGAATTCCTCGATCAGGCCGTGCTGCCCGACGGGCGTCTCAAGGCGCCCTTCAAGGGCAAGGGCGCCCTCTGTGCCCGCTTCTCCGAGGCGGTCTTCCGCTACCTGGAGAGCTACAACATCGGCCACCACTTCCTGGGCATGACGGGCGAGAACCGGATGAAAGTGCGCCGCCTGGAGATGCTGCCCTTGACTGTCCTGGTGCGCAGCATCGCCGCCGCCGACCTTACCGCCCGCTTCGGCGTGCCGGAGGGCCAGGTGCTGGACGTGCCCATCCTCGAGCTGTTCTACAAGCGTCCCGGCCAGGAGGCGGTGCCCGTCAACCCAAGCCACTGCCAGGCCTTCCACCTGGCCAGCGAGGAGGAGCTGCGCTGCGTGGACCGCCTGGCGACAAAGATCAACGCCGTGCTGCGCAGTTTCTTCGACCGCCGCGACATCCTGCTGGTGGACGTGGAGCTGGAGTTCGGGCGCACCCAGGGGGGCCTGCTCCTGGGCGACGAGATCAGCCCGGACACCTGCCGCCTGTGGGACCGCCGCACGCGCCGCAAGTACGACTCGGACTGCATGCGCTCCGGACTGGCCGGCGCCGAGGCCGCCTACCGGGACGTGCTGGAGAAGGTGCTGGGCTGATGATCATCCACTCCGCCGGACATCCACCCATTTTGCGCCTGCTCACCCTGAGCGTCCTCCTGCTCGTGCTGGGCGATTTGGGCATGGCCTTCCTGCACTGCTTTCCGCGGGCCCTGATGCATGTGCCCGGCCTGCTTGTCTTCCTCGCCGCCCTCTTTCTCATGTGGTTCTACCGCGACCCAGAGCGGCGGGCGACGGCCCCGCCCGGGGCGCTCCTGGCCGGCGCGGACGGCCGGGTGATCCAGGTGCTGCGGCGCGAGCACATCCCCGAGCTGGGCGGCCCCGGCACCCAGGTCAGCATCTTCATGAGTCCCCTCGACGTGCACGTCAACCGGGTGGCGGCGGCGGGGCGGGTGGCGGCCGTGGACTACCGCCCGGGCAAGTACCTGATGGCCTTCCACGAGAAGTCGTCCGAGCTGAACGAGGCCTGCCTGCTCGTGATCGAGGACGAGGCGGGGCGCCGCACGGCCCAGCGGCAGATCGCCGGCTTCCTGGCGCGTCGCGTCGTCTGCAGCGTGGAGCCCGGACAGCGGCTGGAGCGCGGCCAGCGCTACGGCATCATCAAGCTGGGCTCGCGCATGGACCACTTCCTGCCCGCCGCCGTGCGGGTGGACCTGAGGACCGGCCAGCGCGTGAAGGCCGGCGAAAGCATCCTGGGAGAATGGACATGAGCCAACTGGCGCGTCTGCCCAACCTCATCACCTTCCTCAACGTGGTGTTCGGCTTCGCCGCCGTGGCCAGCCTCATCCGCTGGTCCCAGGGCCTGGGCGGCGGGCCGGCCCAGGCGGCCTGGTTCATCCTCATCGCCGCCATGCTGGACGCCATGGACGGCAAGCTGGCGCGGGCCATCGGGCACCAGAGCCAGTTCGGCAAGGAGCTGGACAGCCTCTCCGACGCCGTCTCCTTCGGCCTGGCGCCCTCGGTCCTGCTTTATACCCTGCACTTCTCCGCCTGGGGCGAGCGCGGCCCCCTCTTCGCCCTGGCCGGCTTCCTCATCTCCGCCATGCCGCTCACCTTCGGCTGCTACCGCCTGGCCCGCTTCAACGTGGAGACCTCGGTGGAGGAGAAGAAGAGCGCCCTTTTCGCCGGCCTGCCCATTCCCGCGGCGGCCGGCCTCATCGCCTCCTATGTCCTCTTCTGCCTCGACCTCTTCGACGAGGTCTGGAGCCAGGGCCTGCTGCCCCTCACCCTGCTCGCCTCCTTCCTCATGGTCAGCCGCGTGCGCTTCGAGGGGATGCCCTACTTCAGCCTCCGCCAGGGCAGCCGCAACCTGACCCGCCTCCTGCTGCTGGTGGCCATCCTGGGCAGCGTCATGTTCCTGCAGGCCAAGGCGCTCTTCCCCGCCGCCGCATTCTACCTGGCCTACTCGATCATCCGCCACCTGCGCCAGGATCCGGCCCCGACGCTGGACGAGGACGAGGCGGACGAGGAGGAGTGGACGGACAAGACCCACTTCTGACAGTCCCGGCCGCCGCCCGTCCGGCTGGCCGAAACCTGGAGTCGTTGTGATTCAAGCCCACATCCGCATCATGCCCAAGGCCTCCATCCTGGATCCCCAGGGCCAGACCGTCCTCCACGCCCTGGCCAGCCTGGGCTTCGCGGCCGCCCACGCCTGCCGCGTGGGCAAGTTCGTCACCCTTGATTTCCACGGCGCCGACCAGGGGGAGGTGGAGCGCGAAGTGGAGCAGATCTGCCGGCGCCTGTTGGTCAACCCCAACACCGAGTCGTGGACGGCCACCTACCTGACCCTGCCCGATCCGCCGGCGGGGGAGGCCGGCGCGTGAAGGCCGGCATCGTCGTCTTCCCGGGTTCCAACTGCGACGCCGACACCCGCTGGGCCCTGGAACTGCTGGGCGCCCACTGCCGCATGCTGTGGCACAAGGATCGCATCGAGGACGGGCTGGATCTCATCGTCCTGCCGGGCGGCTTCTCCTACGGCGACTACCTGCGCACCGGCGCCATCGCGGCGGTCAGCCCCGTCATGCAGGACGTGCAGGCCCACGTAAGGCGGGGCGGGCTGGTGCTGGGCATCTGCAACGGCTTCCAGATCCTGTGCGAGTCCGGCTTGCTCCCCGGCGCCCTCATGACGAACACGGGCCTGCGCTTCCTCTGCCGGGACGTCCATCTCAAGGTGGAGCGCCGGGACACGCCCTTCACGCTGGCCCTGGACCGCCAGACCGTCCTCAAGCTGCCCATCGCCCATCATGGCGGCCGCTACGTCTGCTCGCCCCAGGAGCTGGACCAGCTTGAGGAGGAGCGCCGCATCCTTTTCCGCTACTGCGACGCCGAAGGCCGCGCCACGGCCGAGGCCAACCCCAACGGCAGCCTGCAGAACATCGCCGGCATCCTGGGCGGCCAGGGAAATGTGCTGGGCATGATGCCCCATCCCGAGCGCGCCGCCGCCGCCACCCTGGGCAGCGCGGACGGGGGGGTCGTCTTCCGCTCCCTGGCCGGCGCCGTCGAGACGCTGCACACCCTATGAGCCGGGCGGCGGGCGAAGGGGGGGCGGGCAGCCCTCTTGAGATGAGCTTCTGGGACCACCTCGATGCCCTGCGCGGCGTGATCCTGCGTTCTGCCGTGGCCGTGCTGGCGGGGATGGCCCTCTGCTTCGCCTTCGCCGCCTACTTGCAGGACCTGCTGGTCATGCCCTATGCCCGGGCGGCGGCCAGGATCGGCCCCACGGCCGGCACCCTTGCCCTCCTGACGCCGACGGAGGGCTTCCTGGTGCGCATCAAGCTGGCCCTCTTCGGCGGCCTGCTGCTGGGCAGCCCGGTGGTCTTCTGGCAACTCTGGACCTTCGTGGCGCCGGGCCTGCATGCCAGCGAGAAGAGGCTGGTCCTGCCCATCACCCTGGCCGCCTCGCTCCTCTTCCTGATGGGGGCGGTCTTCGGCTGGCATATCATGGGCCTGGCCACCGAGTTCCTCCTTGCCTTCGCCACGCCCTCCATCGGCAACCTCTGGTCCCTGGGCAGCTATCTCAGCTTCACGGCCCAGATCATGCTGGGGCTGGGGCTGGCCTTCCAACTGCCCCTCGTCCTCATGCTGCTGGTGCGGCTGGGCGTGCTGGCCACGGCCCAGCTGTCCCGCTGGCGACGCCACGCCGTGGTGGGCATCCTCGTCGCCGTGGCCCTGCTTCCCATGCAGGACCCCTTGTCGCTGGTGCTGATGTCCGGCCCCTTGTACGTGCTCTACGAGTTGTCCATCCTGGGGGGCCGGCTGGTGGAGCGCCGGCGGCGGAGCGAGGGGGACGGGGCGCCGCGGGCCGCCCGCCGGGACGAGGAGCGGCCATGATGCGGGCCGGAGCGCCCGCCAGCCAAGGATGATCCATGTACCTGTCCCGGCTTGACCTCTACGGCTTCAAATCTTTCGCCCAACGCACCGTGCTGGAGCTGTCCAGCGGCGTGACCTGCGTGGTGGGTCCCAACGGCTGCGGCAAGACCAACATCCTCGACGCCGTGCGCTGGGTGCTGGGCGAGCAGCGCAGCGCCACGCTGCGCAGCGACCGGATGGAGAGCGTCATTTTTGCCGGATCCCTTCAGCGACGGCCGCTGGGCATGGCCGAGGTCAGCCTCACCATCGAGAACAGCCGCGGCATCCTGCCCGTGGAGTACGGCGAGATCGTCCTCACCCGCCGCCTCTACCGCTCGGGGGAGTCCGAGTACCTGATGAACCGTCAGCCCTGCCGACTGAAGGACATCAACGACCTCTTCATGGACACGGGAATGGGCGCCGGCTCCTACTCCGTCATCGAGCTGAAGATGGTGGAGGACCTGCTTTCCGACCGGCCGGAGGAGCGCCGCCAGCTCTTCGAGGAGGCGGCGGGCATCACCAAGTACAAGCACCGCCGCCGCGCCGCCCTGCGCAAGCTGGAGGAGACCCGCCAGCACATGCTGCGGCTGGAGGACGTGGTGGCGGAGGCGGAGCGCCAAGTGGCGGCCCTCAAGCGCCAGGTTGGCCGCACCGAGCGCCATCGCGACCTGAGCCGCGAACTGCGCGAGACGGAGCTGTCCCTGGCCCGCGAGGATCTGCTGCGCTGGAGCGCCCGTCTGGCGCCCCTGCGCCGACGGCTGGAGGAGGGGGGGCTGGCCACCGCGCGCCTGGAGGCGGAGCTGGCCCGGCAGGGGAGTCTGCTCAGTTCGCAGGCCAACGAGCTGCTGCGCGCCGAGGAGGCGGTGGCCGAAGGGGATCTCGTCCTGCGACAGCGCTGGGAGGATTGCCGCCGCCTGGAGGACGAGGCGCTGGTGGCGCGGGAGCGGTTGAAGGCGCTGGAGCGCGACCAGGCCCGCCTGGAGCGCGAGGCGGCCGAACTGGAGCCCCGCCTGCGCGAGAGCCGCGGTCGCGAGTCCCTGCTGGCCCGCCAGGTCGAGGAGGCGGGCGCCCGCCAGGCGGAACTGGATGCCGCCCTGGAGAAGGCCGCCTCCCTGGCCGGCCAGGCGGAGAGCCGCCTGGACAATCTGCGCGGTCAACTGGAGCTGGCGCGGGCGCGGGTGCTGGATCTCCTGGGCAAGCAGTCGAACCTGGGCAGCGAGCAGGCGGCGGCGGCGGCGGGCCTGGAGGGTCACCGCCGGCGGTGCGCCGACCTGGAGGCCGACCAGGCCCAGCTGGGCGAGGAGCGGACGAAGCGGGCCGGACTGCGTCAAGAGGTGGAGGGGCGTCTGGCCAAGGCCCAGGCCGGCAAGCGTGAGCGCGAGGAGAGTCGGCGCCAGGCGGGCGAGGAGGTGGAGGCGGCGCGGGAGGGCCTGCAGGAGGCGCGGGCGCAGCTGCAGGAGCTGCGCTCCGAGGAGCGCGCCCTCGAAGGCCGCCGCCAGTTGCTGGAACAGCTCCTCTCCCGCTTCGAGGGCGTGCCGGGTGGCGCCCGGGCCGTCCTCGAGGCCGGACTGCCCGGCGTGCCCGACATGCTGGGCAACCTCGTGCACGCCGAAGCCGAGCACCTTCCTGCCCTGGAAAGCGCCCTGGGCGAGGCGGCGGGCTGGATCCTGGTCGAGGACGGGGCCGCGGCCCATGCCGCCGCCCAGGTGCTGCGCCGGGCGGGCAAGGGCGGCTGCACCCTGGCCCGGCTGGACCGTCTGCCTCCGGTGGCGGAACGGGCGGAGTCCGCGCCCGCCGGGTGCCGTCCCCTGCTTGGGGTGCTGCGCTGCGACGGGCGGGTTCGTCCGCTCCTGGAGCACCTGCTGGCCGGCTGCTGGTTGGTCGATGACGCCGGGGTCGCCCCCTGGGAGAGCGCCGCCGGCCTTTTCGTCCTGCCCGATGGCGAGAGCCGGCGCCCGCCCTTCCTCAGCCGCCACGGCCGTGGCGGCGGCGGCCATCTGGGCCTGCGCTACCAGGTGGAGCACATGCAGGAGGATGGGGCGGCCCTGGCGGCAAGGCGCACGGAGCAGGAATCCCTCGTGGCGGCGCGCGAGGAGCTTCTCCAGCAGCGGCGCCTGGCCCTGGAGGGGGCCGAGGCCGCCGTTCAGGCCGCGGCCGGGGAGTTGCGCGACCTGGAACGGGAGCGCGAACGACTCGCCCTGGAAGAGGAGCGGGCCGGTCGGGACGCCGAGGGTGCCCGGCGCAGTCTGACCACCCTGGCCGGACAGGTGCGGGAGCTGGAGACCCGCGAGCGTTCCCTCCGCCGGCAGCTGGACGACCTGCAGGCCGGGCGGGACGAGGCGGAGGGCGAGAATCTGCGCCTGGCCACCCTGCTCGATGAGCAGGCGGCGCGCACCCGCATCCTGGTGGAGGAGCGCGGCGCGGCGCAGATGGCCGCCGCCGGCGGGCTTCTCCAATTGGAGGCCCACCGCCGCGAGCGGGAGGACTTGCGCCGCTTCCTGGCCGAGGGCGGCGTGCGGCTGGCGCGCGCCGCCGGCGAGCGAAGCGAGGGCGAGGAGCGGCGCACGCGCCTGGGCGAGCGGCTGGGGGAGCTGGAGAGGCTGCAGATCGCCGCCGCCCTGGCCCGCGAGGAGGAGGAGGCCCGCCAGGAGGAGCGACGCGCCCGGCAGGCGGAGCTGCGCGGCCGGCAGCGGGAGCTGCGCGAGGGGGAGGATGCCCTGCGTTCCCGGCGGGACGGCCTGAAGGACGAGGGCCACCAGGCCGAGCTGGAGGCGCGCGGTCTCGAGGCGCGCATCGCCGCGCTGGTGGAGCGCATCCAGGCCGAGCATGAGCTGGTCCTGGAGCCGCCGGCGCCGGGAAGCCTGGAGGAAGCGCCCGCCGGCGACGACGAGGCGGCGGACGAGGCGCGGCGGGAGGAGGCGCGCCGCCGCGTGGTGGAGCTGAAGGACGCCCTGCGCCGGCTGGGTCCGGTCAATCTCCTCGCCATCGAGGAGTTCGAGGAGGAGAGCCGGCGCGCCGGCTTCCTGCGCGCCCAGCTGAACGACCTGCTGGAGGCGGAGGCCATGCTCAAGGAGACGATCGGCCGCATCAACCGGGTGGCCCGCGAACTCTTCGAGGAGACCTTCTCCAGCATTCGCGCCAACTTCGAGTACCTTTTCCGCAAGCTCTTCACCGACGGCCGGGCCGACCTGGCCCTGGAAGGGGAGGACCCGCTGGAGGCGGAGATCCAGATCAGCGCCACGCCCAGCGGCAAGCGCATCCAGAACCTGATGTTGATGAGCGGCGGGGAAAAGACCTTGACGGCCATCGCCCTCCTCTTCGCCATCTACATGGTCAAGCCCAGTCCCTTCTGCATCCTCGACGAGGTGGACGCCCCGCTGGACGACGCCAACATCGCCCGCTTCAACACCCTCATCCAGGAGTTCAGCGGCATGACCCAGTTCATCATCATCACCCACAACAAGAAGACGATGGGCTACGCCGACCAGCTCTACGGGGTCACCATGGCCGAGGAGGGGGTCAGTTCCATCGTCAGCGTGCAGTTCCATGAAGGCGCTTAGAAGAATGACGGGCCCGGCCGTCGTCGTCCTGGTCCTGCTGCTGGCGGGCGCCGGCCGCCTGGGGGCGCAGCCCGTCTGCTCCCTGGACGCCTTCTGGTGCCTGGGATCGCCCCCGCTCCTTGAGATCAACCTGATGCTGGAGCGCGCCAGCCTGCAATGGACGGCACGGGATGATGGCGGCGAGGCCGCCTGGCGCGTCCGAGCCGTGTTGGAGCAAGGCGGCCGCATCGCGCTGGACACAAGCTGGACGCGCACGGACTGGAGAGGCGCCGGCGAGGAGGTGGGCCGCACCGAGAAGCTGCCCGACCAGGTGAGCCTGGCCGCTCCGCCCGGCGGCGGACGCCTGCGCGTGGCCGTGGCCGACCTGGCGGGCGGGCCGGCCGTGGAGAAGACCCTGCGCCTGGCCGCGGCGGACAGCACGGCCCTCCTGGGCGGCCTGGTCCTGGGCGTGGCCGCCCCCCATGTCGCGGAGGAGGGTCCCTTCCGCCGGGGCGGCTGGCGCTTCCTGCCCTATGCCGACGCCCTCTTCGGCTCGGGGTTGGACACCCTGCACGCCCTTATCCAGGTGGGCGCCCGCCCCGGGGCGGATTCGCTCCTGCTGGGCCTGGCCCTGCTCGGGGAGCGCGGCAACCGCCTGGAGAGCCGCCTGCCCCGGCCGCTGGCCTCCTGGCCGCGGTCCCCCGATGACGAAGGCCTGCTCGCCCTTGCCCTGTCCGTGGGCCACCTGCCCAGCGGGGCCTACCATCTGGAGGCCGAACTGCTCGATGGGGAGCACAGCCTGGGCCGATTGCGCAAATCCTTCTGGATGCACAATCCGGCGGTGGAGGCGCCGGCGCCGGAACCGGAGGGCGACGACTTCAGCCGCGCCGAGCCGAAGGAGTTGAACCGCCAATGGGAGCTGGCCCGCCTCCTGGCCAGCCACTACGAGCAGGAGGCCTGGGAGCGCCAGGACCTGGAAGGCCGGCGCGCCTTCCTGCGCGACTTCTGGCGGGGGCGGGATCCGGACGGTAACACCCTGGTCAACGAGGAGCGCCTGCGTCTGGCCGCCCGCCTGGAGGAGGCGAAGCGGCGCTGGCCCCAGGGCGGACGCGGCAGCGAACTGGGCGACCGCGCCCGCATCTTTGTCCGCTACGGGCCGCCCGACGCCGTCGAGACCGACTTCAGCCTGCTCAACGCCCGCTTCGGCTACCAGCTGGGCAGCCGGGACAGCCAGGCGGGCAGCGGCCATCGCGACTTCGAACTGTGGCTCTACAACCGGATCGAGGGTGGCGTGGAGTTCATCTTCATCGACCTGCAGGGATTCGGTACTTTCGAACTGGTCCACTCCACCAAGAGTGGCGAGTACTACGATCCCCAGTGGGGGCGCAAGCTCTTTCCCTGAGGCCCGCGCCGGGTGGAAGGGGCCTGGACCGCACGGTCGCGGTTGCATGGGGCGGCGCGGATGGAGCCGGTCAGGTTGCCCGCCGGCTGTCCGGTCCTAAGGGAGCAATGGACGCCTCATCGGTGTCATCCTTGGTCGGGCACGGCAGTGGACAGGTCAGACGAGGCAAGCATGATTCGCATCGAGGGCCTACGCAAGAGTTTCGGCCGGGGCGACAAGCGCGTCCTGGCGGTGGACGGCATCGACCTGCGGGCCATGCCCGGGCGGGTGTTCGGCCTGCTGGGTCCCAATGGGGCGGGCAAGACCACCACCCTGCGCGCCATCGCCACCCTGCTCTCGCCGGACGAGGGCCTGATCGAGGTGGCCGGCCACGACACCGCCCGCGAGCCGGACGCCGTGCGGGCACGGCTGGGCTTTCTCACCGGGGCGACCGGTCTCTACGACCGCCTCAGTCCGGCCGAGACCCTGCAGTACTTCGGACGCCTGCAGGGCATGAGCGAGGAGCGCATCGCCCGCCGCACGCGGGAACTGGCCCAGTTGCTCGACATGGACGAGTTCCTCCATCGGCGGGTGGGCAAGTGCAGCACCGGGCAGAAGCAGAAATGCAGCATTGCCCGCGCCACCCTGCACGAGCCGGAGGTGATCGTGCTCGACGAGCCGACGAGCGGCCTCGACGTGATCGCCTCGGCCAGCGTGGTGGGCTTCATCCGCCGCTGCGCCGAGGAGGGCCGCACCGTCCTGTTCTCGACGCACATCCTGCCCGAGGCGGAGCGCCTCTGTCACGACCTGGCCTTCATCCACAAGGGCCGCATCGTGGAGGACGGCACGCTGGACGAGATCACCGCCCGCCACGGCACGCGGGACCTCAACTCCATTTTCCTCAAGGTGACGGGCCATGACGGACAAGCCTGATCCCGCCCGGGAGCACGCCGGCTTCGTGGCCGCCACGGCCAGCCAGCTGGGCCGCCTGGTCATGTCGGAGCAGAATCCCGTCTTCTTCTTCCGCGACATCGTCCTCCTCTTCTACGAGACGATGCGCGAGTTCTTCCAGCGCGGCGCCGCCGCCCGGGCCGCCGCCCTCACCTACACCACCCTGCTCTCGATGATTCCCCTGCTGGGCCTGGTCGTGGTCATCTTCAAGCAGGTGGGCGGCTTCCAGTGGCTGATGGAGCAACTGCAGCCCATCCTCGCCGAGTACCTCAGCCCCGACGGCTCCCAGCTCGTCACGCAGTTCCTCATCATGCGGATGGCGGAGCTGGACCTCTCCACCCTGGGGGTCTTCGGCGTGCTCACGCTGGGGCTGGGCGTCTACACGCTCATCTCGACGGTGGAGACGGACCTCAACAACATCTGGCGGGTGCGGCGCTCGCGCAGCATCCGGCAGCGCCTGAGCAGCTACTGGCTGCTCATGACCCTGCTCCCCGTGGTGGCCGGCGTCTCCATCTTCCTCTCGGGCGAGGCGGCGGTGGTCAAGATCTTCCATGAGCTGCCGGAGTGGGTCAACGAGGCGCGCGGCCATTTCCTGCCCATGGCCGTGCAGTTCGGCGGCTTCCTCTTCCTCTACTGGGCCATGCCCAACACGCGCGTGCGCCTCGTGCCCGCCGTGGTGGGCGCCGCCTTCGCCGCCGGCGCCTGGGAACTGGCCAAGATCGGCTTCGGCATCTACACCGTGCGCGCCCACAACTACAACGTGGTCTACGGATCGCTGGCCGCCCTGCCGCTCTTCATGATCTGGGTCTACCTGACCTGGGTGATCGTCCTGACCGGGGCCGAACTCTCCTTCATCGTGCAGAACCGTCGCGCCCTGCTCCTGCGCCGCAAGAGCCGCAAGGACGGCCCGCTGCCCGAGTACATCGTCGCCCTGGCCGTGCGCGACGCCGTGCTGGACAGCTTCGAGCACGGCGCGGAGCTGACGGTGGAGCGCCTGGGGCGCCTGCTGTGGCTGCCCGAGGCGGACATCAACGCCGTGGTGGAGACGATGGCGGAGGGCGGTCTCCTGCGCCGGGCGCCGCAGGGCGAGCAGACCCTGGTCCTGCCGGCGCGGCCGCGGAGCCAGTTGGACGCCGCCGCCGTGGCCGGACTCTTCCTGCGCGATCCGGCCGAGTTCACCAAGCAGGAGCGGCCGGCCTACCTGCTGGCCACCCTGGGGCGGCTTTCCGCCCGGCACAGGGCCATGTTGACGGCCCTGACCGGGGAGGCGCCGGAGAGGGAGGCCGCGCCGCAGCGGCATGACGAGGACGCCGCCACTGGGGCCAGGGGGGAGGACAAGGCATGAGTCTGCGCGTGGTGAAAGTCGTGGCGGACAAGGAACTGCGCGACCTGCTGCGGGACCGGCGCACGATCATCTCGATGGTGGTCATTCCCGTTCTGACCATTCCCCTGCTGCTGGCCGGCGTGTTCTGGCTGACCACCCATTCGCTGGAGCGCATGCGCGGCCTGGAGACCGGCGTGGCCGTGCGCGGGGCCGGGCTGGACGCCGGCCTGCTGGATTCGCTGCGACGCCAGGAGGGGCGCTTCGTCTTTCGCGAGGTGGCCAACCCCGACCTGCCAGTGGACAGCCTGCTGGCCCGCGGGGACACGCGCGTGGTGCTGGAGTTCGGACCGGGCCTGGCGAGCGCCCTGGAGCGGCTGACCCGGCCGGACGAGGAGGGGCCGCCGCCCGTCGTGCGGCTCTATTACGACACCACCGACGACGAGGCGAAGATGGCCGGGTCGGAGCTGCGGCAGCGCCTGCTTGACCTGCGCAACGGGCGGCTGGAGGGCTGGCTGCGCGGCCAGGGCCTGCGCCACGACCTGAGCACGCCCTGGCTGGTCGAGCATGTGGAGACGGCGCCGCCCAAACGCCAGGCGGCCGACATGCTGGCCCGCTTCCTGCCCTACATCATCCTCATCCTGTGCATCCAGGGCGCCATGTACCCGGCGATGGACCTGACGGCGGGGGAGAAGGAGCGCTCCACCATCGAGACCCTGCTCGTCAATCCGGTGTCGCGGCTCGACATCGTGCTGGGCAAGTACGTCGCCACCTCGGTGATGGCCCTGGGCAGCGCCGTCTTCACCCTGGGCGGCCAGTACGTCTTCTTCAAGGTGGCGGCCAACTCCTTCATCGAGGGCGGCCTGCCCTTCAGCGTGGAGCCCTCCGCCCTCGGCCTCGGCCTGCTGCTGCTGCTGCCGGTGGCCCTCACCTTCGCCGCCGTGCTGCTCGCCGTCTGCCTCTATGCCCGCTCCATGAAGGAGGCGCAGAGCTACCTGGGGCCGCTCATGATGCTGGTCATTTTTCCCAGCATGGCCAGCATGATCCCGGGCCTCAAGCTCAGCATCGGCCTCGCCTTCGTGCCCGTCTTCAACGTGACCATCCTCATGAAGGACGCGCTGCTGCAGGACTACAGCCAGTTGGGGCTGATGGGCCTCGTCTTCCTCATCAACCTGGGCTACGCCGCCCTTTCGCTCTGGGTGGCGGTCAAGCTCTTCCAGCGGGAGGAAGTGATCTTCCGCTCCTGAGCCGCCGCCCCGCCGCGACGAGGTGGACTTTGATACCTTGCGCGCCATGCATCACAAGGTCTTTCCCCGCATCCGGCGCAACTCCGACCGGGTGGGCATCGAAGGCATCCAGTTCTACGCCTATCACGGCCACCGGGCGGAGGAGTCCACCCTGGGCCAGCGCTTCCAGCTGTCGGTCCAGGCCTTCCTGGACTGCTCCACGGCGGGGCGCAGCGACGCGCTGGAGGACGCCCTCAACTACCACAGCCTGCACGCCAGCGTGACGCAGTGGGTCACCACCCGCCGTTTCCACCTGCTGGAATGCTTGGTGGAGGGGCTGGCCGACGAGATCTTCCGCCAGTTTCCCCAGGTGGACGCCCTGCAGCTCTGCATCCGGAAGCCCCACCCGCCCATTCCAAATTTCTTCGGGCATGTGGAGGTGGAGATCAACCGGGTCCATCCGCGCTGGCTGGCCGGGCCCGGGGGAGATGGCGCCCATGGGAGCGAGTAGGGCGGGGGGACCGGGCGGCCCCGCGCCCGCCTTGTGGAGATGGCCTGCCGCCGGGGGCGGCGCGTGATCGCCTGGATCGGCTTGGGCGCCAATCTGGGCGATGTCCGCGACACGCTGCGCAGCGCCTGCGCCGAGCTGGATCGTGGTCCCCTGCGCCTGCTGGCCGCCTCCGGCTTGTGGGCGACCAAGCCCATGGGGCCGCCCGGACAGCCGGACTATCTCAACGCGGTGGTTCGGCTGGCCTCGGCGCTGGGCCCACGCGCCCTGCTGGGCCGGCTGAAAGAGATCGAACGCGGGCTGGGCCGCCAGGCACGGCCGCGCTGGCGGGAACGCGAGCTGGACCTGGACCTGCTGCTGGCCGTGGAGGACGGCGTCGTCCAGGCGCGGGCGGCGGATCTGGCCCTGCCCCACCCCGGCCTGCGGGAGCGCGTCTTTGTGCTGGCGCCCCTGCTTCAGCTGGACGAGGTCGTGGCCGAGCGATGGGCGGGCGGCGGATTGGCCGAGAGTCTGCGGCGCCTGGTGGGGCAGGATCCCGCCTCGGCGCGGCAAATGGAGGATGCCGGATGGTGCCGGAACAGCTGAAGTCGGTGGCGGTGGAGGGCGTGATCGGCGTGGGCAAGACCAGCCTGTGCCAGATCCTGGCCCAGGAGTGGGGCGCCCAACTGGTCCTCGAGGAGCCGCACAAGAACCCCTTCCTGGAGGATTTCTACCGCGAGCCGCGGCATTTCGCCTTCCAGGTCCAGCTCAACTTCCTCTTCGCCCGCTACAACCAGCTGCTGCGCCACCGCCAGATGAGCCTCTTCGCGGAGATCACGGTCAGCGACTACCTCTTCGACAAGGACCGCATCTTCGCCTATCTCAACCTGGACGAGCGGGAACTGGTCCTCTACGAGAAGATCATCGAGTTCATGGAGCAGGAGATCCACCGGCCGGACCTCGTCGTCTACCTGCAGTCAAATGTGGAGCGGCTGCTGAAGAACATCCAGATCCGCAACCGCAGCTACGAGCGGGAGATGAGCACGGACTACATCCGCCAGCTCAACGACGCCTACAATGCCTTCTTCCTCAACTACCAGCGGACTCCGCTTCTCATCGTCAACGCCAACGAGATCGATTTCGTGCACAACGCCGCCCACCGCCAGGCCCTGCTCGACCGCCTGGCCCGGCCCGTGAGCGGCACCATGTACTTCAACCCCGGCATTTGAGGCCCCATGCGCCTGCTGAAACTGCTTGTCTACGCCCTGCTCGCCTGGAGTGTCTGGCGGCTTCTGCGGGGCGCCCGCGGCCGATCCGTCCCCGGGCCGGCCGGAGGCTCCCCATTCCGCAAGGCGGAAGAGGCGGAGTTCGAGGTGCTTGACGACGAGGACAAGCCCTCCTCGTGAAGCGCCAGATCGTCATCAACAGCTCGCCGGCGGAGAGCCGCGTCGCCATCCTCGAGGAGGAGCGCCTCACCGATTTCTACGTGGAGCGGGCCGAGCGCGACCGCCTGCTAGGGCACATCTTCATGGGCCGGGTCGTCAAGTTGGCCCCCAGCATGCAGGCGGCCTTCGTCGCCATCGGCCAGGAATCGGACGGCTTCCTGCCCTACTCGGACTGCGTTCCGCCCAACCGCTGGCGCGGAGAGGCCGACGCCGCGCCCCAGCGCGCCGGCCTGCAGGTGGATCAGGTCTTCCCCGTCCAGGTGGTCAAGGAGCCCATCGGCACCAAGGGCGCCCGCCTCACCATGCAGCTCAGCCTGGCGGGCCGCTATCTCGTCCTGCTGCTGGGCGACAGCATGACCGGAGTCAGTCGGCGGATCAAGTCGACCTCCGAACGGCGACGTCTCAAGACCCTGGTGCGCGAGATCCGCCCCGACGGCTTTGGACTCATCCTGCGGACCGTGGCCGAGGGGCACAGCCAGGCCCAGATCGAGGCCGACCTGCGCGAGCTGATGCAGCACTGGGAGGAGGTCCGCCGCCGACTGGGCACGGCCCAGCCGGGCGAAATGGCCCATCGCGAACCAGGGATGGTCTCCCACGTCATGCGCGACCTCTTCACGGCGGACCTGGACGAGGTGGTCTGCGACAACCGCGGCCTGTGGAAGGAGCTGAAGGCCTACGTGGCCGAGGTGCTGCCCGCCCTCACGGAGGACGTGCGCCTCTACACCGGCCGCGAACCTCTCTTCGACGCCATGGGGATCGAGGAGGAGATCGAGCGCAGCATCGAGCGGCGGGTGTGGGTCAAGGGCGGCTGCTACCTGATCATCGAGTCGACGGAGGCGATGACGACCATCGACGTCAACTCCGGCCGCTTCGCCCGCAAACGCACGTTGGAGGACAACGCCCTGCGCGTCAACCTCGAGGCGGCCCGCGAGATCGGGCGGCAGCTGCGCCTGCGCGACTTGGGCGGACTGGTCGTGATCGACTTCATCGACATGCAGGAGGAGGAGCACCGCCTGCGCCTGCTGCAGGAGATGCGCCAGATCCTCAAACACGACCGCGCCCAGACCGACGTGGCCCCCCTCTCCCGCTTCGGCCTCATGGAGATGACGCGGGAGCGGGTCAGGCCGGCCCTCATCCACACTCTGCATCAGCCCTGCCGGCGCTGTGGCGGAACAGGCCTGGTTCCCTCCCGCGAGACCCTGCTCACGGAGCTGGACCGCTGGGTGCGCCGTTTCAAGGCGGCCACAGGCGAGCGCCGCCTGCTCATCCTGGTGGCGCCCCCTCTGCATGCCCACCTCACGGCGGGAAAGCGCAACTTGTTGTGGCGCATGATGTGGCGCCACTTCATGCTGATCCGGCTGAAGGTGGACGAACGGCTGGATGAAACGGAATTCCGTTGCGTGTCGCCCCGCCAGGGCCGGGAACTGACCCAGGACTACGCCCGCGGGGTGGGCGCGCAGCGCATGACCGGGGCCCAGACCGACGCCGCCCCGGGTGCGAACCACGATGCGGAGGAGTGGGACGCGGCGGAGGCGCGGGAGTTCGAACAGGATTCACCCGGGCTGGGACTCCGCCGCCAACTGGATGTGGATGACGAGCCTTGACTCTTGCGGCGGGAGGCGCTAAGTTTTCCGCCTTTGCAACGGATCGGAGGAAGCCACATGCATGCCATCGCGGAGATCGCCGGCCGCCAGTTCCAGCTCACCCAGGGCGCCCAGCTGCGCGTGCCGCTGCTGTCCGCCGCCGCGGGGGACAAAGTGGTGGTCGACCGCGTCCTGGCCCTCATCGACGGCGACAAGAGCCGCTTTGGCAGCCCGGCCCTGGACGGCGTCACGATCGATGCCACGGTGCTGGAGCACGGCAAGGCGAACAAGGTCATCAACTTCAAGATGAAGCGTCGCAAGGGATTCCGCTGCAAGCGGGGCCACCGTCAGAATTTCACCCTGATCGCCGTCAACGGCATCACCGCCTGATCGCCCGGAATCGAGGAGACCACGCATGGCGCACAAGAAAGGCCAGAGTTCAACCCGCAACGGGCGCGACTCCAATCCCCAGTACCTGGGCGTGAAGAAGTTCGGTGGCGAAGCCGTCATCAACGGCAACATCATCGTCCGGCAACGGGGCACGCATTTCCACCCCGGCAAGAATGTGGGCATCGGATCCGATGATACACTGTATGCCACCTGCGACGGCGTGGTCGAGTTTTATTCCCGGGCCGGTCGCAAGCTGGTGAGGGTGCAGGGCGCCTGATTCCATGGACAGCCAACAAGCAGAGCCCCCATGCGGGCTCTTTCTTTTTCCGGGTCGCCGGGTCCAACGAGAGCCGGCGCGGACGAAGCGCCTGATCCCCTGAACAGACCATGAACAGAGCCCGTTTGCGGGTTCTGCTCATGGTCATCCGTCCGATCAATCCACGTCGTGGGATTTGATCGATGCCGCGCCGGAGGTGTCCATCCGGTCCAGGGTGGGCCTGCCCCAGTATTCCAGATGGGAGGCCCCGGAACACGACATGCTGAGGACCTCCTGGACGCTGATCTCCCCCTTGGAGGCGCCGGACAGTTCCACCTCCGCCCGGGCGGCCTGGCAGGCGCGGGCGATCAGGCGGGAAGCACCCGACAGATCGCACATCAGCACGCCAACCTGACCTGCCAGCACCACCCGGCTGGCACCGCTGGCGTTCAGGCGAAGTTTCGGCTGGTCCAACTCCAGCGCCTCACAGGAGCTGGCGCCGGAGAGATCCAGCGAGCGAAGGTCGGGAATCCACAGCTCCACTTGAAGGGGCAGTTTGGTGTCCACCTCCTTCTCCACTTCAAACGTCAGCCGTTCGCCCTTCTGCTTCACGCGCACCAGCTCGACCAGATTGGCATCGCCGCTGATCTCACCACGGGCGGGCTCTCCGGCGTGGATGACCAGCTTGAGCACGGATCCGGCCTCCACATGGTTGAAGGGGGCCAGATCAAGGGCGCGGACGGCCCGCTGCCCGTTGCCCCGGACTCCGGCCTGGGCGCAGCAACTGAGGACCAGTCCGAGCGGGATAAAGAGCAAGACAGTCTTCCACATGAGTCACTCCAAAGCTGAACCTGTCGATCACTGACGGTTGGCAGGCCGTGCCGGATGCCCGGCCAATGCTCCCCGAAGCCGCAGGGTCCCTGGCAGCCTGTCGGGCTTGGACCTTCGATGGGATTCGCGCCCATGTCGAGGGCCATTCGGCGGAGAATTCGCGTCGCGAAATGGCTTTTTCTCGCAAGAAATCTGCGTCGAATGGGACCGACAGGCCCGACGCGAGCGTCGGGTGGGGCGATGAAGACCGCGAAGCGGCCAAGTCCGACTGCTGCTAGCTTCCGAACCATCCTGCGGCGCCGGGAAAGGCCCTTTGACCACGCTCCCGAAGCAGGTTTCTCCCTGGCGAGCCCAAAACGCTTCCAGGCTGGGGCAACTCTTCTCAAGTTGAACCATCCAAGGGCCGATCATGTGGCGGCGATCCTTAGGGAGAAAACATGAGCGCATTTGCCGGAATGGAAGACATCCTTCGCGAGTTCCTGGTGGAAAGCTACGAGAACCTGGACCGCTTGGACCAGCAATTCGTGGTGCTGGAGGAGGACCCGGGAAACAAGGAGGTCTTGGCCGACATCTTCCGCACCATCCATACGATCAAGGGAACCAGCGGCTTTTTCGGCCTGGGCAAGCTGGAGCGGCTCACCCACACGGGTGAGAACCTCCTCAGCCTGTTGCGGGATGGAAGGAAGGCGCTCGATCCGGCGGTCACCACCGACCTGTTGGCCATGGTCGACGCGGTGCGCGTCATGTTGAAGTCCATCGAGGCCACCCAGGGCGAAGGCACGGCGGACTACGGCCCGCTCATCCAGGCCCTGGCCGCCCACCTGGGCACGCCTTCCCCGCCGCAGGACACGACCGCCGCCACGTCCGCCAGAGAGCCGGCGGCGGAGTGCGGGACGCCGGCCCCCACTCCCACTCCGGCCATGGGCCAGATCCTGGTGGAGACGGGCGTGGCGCGGGAGGACCAGCTGGACGAGGCACTGAGACAGCAGGCGCAGGGCGATCCGCGCCATGTCGGTGAGATTCTGGTGGAGAAGGGCGCCGTGGAACCGGAGGCGATCCGCACCGCCCTGGCCCGGCAGCAGGAGGGCAAGGCACGCGAGGGCAGTGTGGCCGACAGCACATTGCGCGTGGACGTCCACCATCTGGACCGCCTGATGAATCTGGCCGGAGAGCTGGTTCTCGTGCGCAACCAGTTGCTGCAGTTCTCCACCCGCATCGACGATGCCGGCTTCAATCCCATCCTGCAACGGCTCAACATCATCACGACGGAGCTGCAGGAGGGGGTGATGAAGACCCGCATGCAGCCCATCGGCAATGTGTGGAGCAAGTTCCCGCGCATCGTGCGCGACCTGGCCCACGGCTGCGGCAAGCAGATCCGTCTGGAGACGGAAGGCAAGGACACCGAGCTGGACAAGACGATCCTGGAAGCGATCAAGGATCCCCTCACCCACATCGTCCGCAACTCGGTCGATCATGGCGTGGAAAGTCCGGAGGATCGGCTGGCCGCCGGCAAGGCCGTGGAGGGCGTGATCCACATGCGGGCCTTCCACGAGGGCGGACAGGTGAACATCGAGATCCGCGACGATGGTGCCGGGCTGGACACGGAATCCATCCGGCGCAAGGCGGTGGAGCGCCATGTGGTGAGTGCCGAGGTGGCCGACCAGATGAGCGAGCGCGACTTGGTCAACCTCGTCTTCATGCCGGGCTTTTCAACGGCCAAGCAGGTCTCCAACGTCTCCGGGCGCGGCGTCGGCATGGACGTGGTGCGGACCAATATCACCCGCATCGGCGGCACGGTGGACATGACCAGCGAGCGGGGGCAGGGCTCCATCCTCAAGATCAAGATCCCTCTGACCCTGGCCATCATTCCAGCCCTTGTCGTCAAGATCGACGACGAGCGCTTCGCGGTGCCACAGGTCAACCTGTTGGAGCTGGTCCGCCTGGAAGGCGAACAGGCGCGCAGGGGCATCGAACAGATCCACGGCGCCCCCGTCTACCGTTTGCGCGGCCGCCTGCTGCCGCTGGTCAACCTCCGGTCGCAGCTGGGGAAACCCGGAGCGGCGGACGACAGCAGTATCAACATTGTCGTGCTGCAGGCCGACGGCCGACCATTCGGCTTGATCGTCGACGAAATCACCGACACCGAGGAGATCGTCGTCAAGCCCTTGTGGGCTGCCCTCAAGCATATCCGCCTCTTCGCCGGCGCCACCATCATGGGGGACGGCTCGGTGGCCCTCATCCTGGACGTGTTGGGCCTGGCCCAGCAGAGTCACGTGATCAGCGAGAGCCGCCACGAAGCCCTGGCCGAGCTGTCGCAGAGCCAACGGGAGGGTGCCGAGGATCGTGAGACCCTGCTCCTCTTCAGGATCGGTGACAGCCACATGGCCGTGCGGCTGGACCAGGTCGACCGCCTCGAGGAGCTGCCTTTGGACCGCATCGAGCGCACCGGGACCCAGGAAGTGGTGCAATACAGAGGCAGCATCCTGCCGCTCGTGCGTCCGTCCGACCATCTGCCGGAGCGACGCCGGGAGCGCCGCGGAGATGGCCAGGAGGCCACGGCCATGCTCCAGGTGGTCGTCTACCGACATGGATCCAGCAGCTACGGCCTGGTGGTGGACGGCATCGAGGACATCGCGCATGAGGAGATCGCCGTGCGCCGGGAGGCCACGCGGGAAGGCGTGACCGGCGTCGTGGTGGTGCATGATCGCATCACCGAGATGCTCGATTTGGAGCTGCTGGCCCGCAAGGTAGGCTGAGCGCGGAGAAGAAGCGGGACTCAAGCGGGAGGAGGATATGAGAATCCTGGTCGTGGATGATTCCACTACCATGCGTCGCATCATCTGCAACAGTCTCCGGGCTGTTGGGTTTGACGACATCGTCGAGGCGGGAGATGGGCAACAGGCGCTGCAAACCATGGACGGGGTCACTCTTCTGCTCACTGACTGGAACATGCCCACCATGGATGGTCTGACACTGGTCAAGACCTTGCGGGACGCGCCCGCCACGGCCCGTCTGCCCATCATCATGATCACGTCTGAGGGTGCGCGCGACGAAGTGATGGAAGCCCTCGCCGCCGGCGTCAACGATTACATCGTCAAGCCATTCACCAAGGAGGTGCTTGGCGAGAAGGTCAAACTGATCATGCAGCAGTAGGGGAAGCCAACATGGAAGCCAAGTACATCAATCCCTTTGTCATGGCCCTGGTCAATGCCCTGGAAACGATGCTGAGCATCACCCCGGAGCGTGGCACCCCCTATTTCAAGCGCGAAGGCCAGACGCAGGGCGACATTTCCGCCATCATCGGCTTCGCCGGACCGTGCGTGACGGGTTCAGTGGCGCTTAGTCTCCCAACACCCGTGGCGCTGAAGTTCTACAGCCTGATGATGGGCGAGAAGGTGTACCGCATCACCAACGACGTGCAGGATGTGGTGGGCGAACTGGCCAACATCGTTGCCGGCGGCGCCAAGACGGAGCTCTCCAAGGAGAACATCACCTTCAACATCTCCATTCCCACGATCGTGGTGGGGCCGGGGCACACCATCGGACACAAGGGAGATGTCCCGGTCATGGTCATCCCCTTCGAAATCGGCAAGCATCGCTTCGTGATGGAAGTCACGATGAAGTTGGAGTAGCGACATGGCTGAGCAACAACAGGTCTGCACCTTCTACCTCAATGGGTTCTTCTTCGGCGTGGATGTCAAGATCGTTCAGGAGGTGAACCGCTTCCAGTCGATGACACCCGTGCCCATGGCGCCCCGGGTGGTCAGCGGCCTGATCAATCTGCGAGGCCAGATCGTGACGGCCATCGACCTGCGCCGGCGCCTGGAGATGCCGGATCGGGACGATTCCAAGGCGCCCATGAACGTGGTCATCCGTGATGCCGAGACGGTCCATAGCCTGCTTGTCGATGAGGTGGGCGACGTGGTCAGCGTGGATGAGAGCACATGGGAGGCGCCGCCCGACACCCTGGAAGGGCGCATGCGTGAACTGATCACCGGCACCCACAAGCTGGAGAATCAGCTGCTCCTGCTGCTGGACGTGAAGAACCTCACGCAGCTGGATGGTGCCGATGCCAAGTTGCGGGACCTTGGATGAAAGCCCTCATCATCGACGACTCGTCCACCATGCGTTTGCTGCTGGCGCGTCTGCTGGACGAGTTGGGCGTGACCCACGCCCAAGCCGCCAACGGCCGGGAGGCGATGGAGGCGCTGGCCCGCGAAGGCCCCTTCGATTTTGCCCTGGTGGATTGGCAAATGCCGGTCATGGACGGCATCGAATTCATCCGGATTGCGCGGGAATCCTACACGCGGGACGAGCTGAAACTGCTGATGGTGACCTCCGTCAACCAGATCGAAAGTGTGATGGAAGCGCTGGAGGCCGGGGCCGACGAGTACATCATGAAACCCTTCTCCCGTGAAGCCCTGCTTGAGAAGCTTGCCTTGCTTGGCATTGATCCGGTCTGATGGGCGACATCCGCATCTTCATCATTGACGATTCGTCGGTGGTGCGGCGACTGCTGACCCGCGTCATCGAGGAAGAGCCGGGTTTGGCCGTGGCCGGACAGGCCGCCAACGGCCGGCTGGCCCTTGAGAAGCTGGATGCCCTGGCGCCCGACCTGGTGACCCTGGACGTTGAGATGCCGGAAATGGATGGCTTGGCCACTCTGGTGGAGATCCGGCGCCGGCGCCCTCGCCTGCCCGTCATCATGTTCTCCACCCTGACCAGTCGGGGGGCCGCCACCACGATCGAGGCGCTCAGCCTGGGGGCCAGCGACTACCTGACCAAGCCGGCAGGCGCCACCAGTCTGATGGAAAGCATGGAAAGGCTGCGCCAGGACCTTGTGCCAAAAGTACGGGCCCTGGTCCGCGTCCGGGAGGAACGCGGACAGGATCAGCCAGCGAGAGGCGATCTTCGCTCCAACATGACAGCACCATCCACCTCAGGCCCCGCCCAGGTCGGCCCACCGCCCCTGCAGCGTGCGGGCACCTCGGCCCAACTGATGCAGCACCGGGAGCGCTATCCGGAACGACGCCCTTTTCAGCCGAGCGGCCGTCACTTGATGCGACCCGCGGAGCTGGTGGTGGTCGGCGTCTCGACGGGGGGACCCAACGCCCTGGCCCGTTTCATACCGGCCCTGCCCGGCAACCTGCCCGTCCCCGTTCTCATCGTGCAGCACATGCCGCCCCTCTTCACCCGCATGCTGGCTGACCGGCTCGATCAGAACAGCCAGCTCAAGGTCCGCGAGGCCGAGGCCGGCGCCGTCCTGCGGCCCGGCGAGGCCTGGGTGGCCAAAGGCGACTGGCACATGGAAGTGGCGCGCGAAAGCGGACAGTTGCTGCTGAAAGAGCATCAGGGGCCGCAAGTCAACTCCTGCCGCCCCGCCGTCGACACGCTCTTCCAGTCGGCGGCGCAGGCCTGCCCCGCCACTGCGGTGGCCGTCGTCCTGACCGGGATGGGGCGGGACGGGCTGCGCGGCGCCCGCGCCATCCGCGAGGGGGGAGGCCTGGTCCTGGCGCAGGATGAGGAGAGCAGCGTGGTGTGGGGCATGCCGGGCGCCGTGAGCAATGCGGGCGTGGCCGACCAGGTGCTGCCCTTGGACCAGTTGGCGCCCCACCTGCTTCAAAGCCTGCGGCGGGACAGGTCGACCACCACGGGGGCCGGGCCATGGCGCTGAATCGGGTGGAGTTCGACTACCTGCGGCAGCTGGTCCGCGAGCGGTCGTCCATCGTGCTGGACGAGTCCAAGGAGTATCTGGTCGAGATGCGCCTCTCCACGCTGGCTCGGATGGAGGGTTTCGACAATGTCGACGAGCTGGCCCGCAAGCTGCGAAGCTCCGCCCATGGTCCGCTCCACGCCCAGGTCCTGGACGCCATGACGACCAATGAGACCAGCTTCTTCCGCGATCTGCACCCATTCGAGACCATGAGGTTGGAGTTGCTGCCGCAGGCCATGCGGCGGAACGAGGGCTCGCGCAACCTGACCATCTGGTGCGCGGCCTGCTCGAGCGGCCAGGAGCCATACAGCCTTGCCATGCTGATCAACGACTCCTTCCCCCAGCTGCGGAGCGGGTGGCGGGTCAACCTGCTGGCCGGCGACATTTCCCGCGAGATGCTGAGGCGGGCGAAGGAGGGACTCTTCAGCCAGTTGGAGGTCAATCGGGGTTTGCCGGCTCCCATGCTGGTGAAGCACTTCCGAAAGGAAGGCGCCTCGTGGCAGATCAAGGAGGAGCTGCGCGACATGATCCAGTTCCACGAGCTGAATCTGGCCGGCTCCTGGCCGGTCCAGAGCGGCGTTGACTTCCTCTTCCTGCGCAACGTGCTCATCTACTTCGACCTGGAGACGAAGCGTCAGATCCTCAAACGGGCACGGAGTGTGATGAAGCCCGAGGGCGTGCTGTTTCTGGGTGGGGCCGAAACCACGCTCAACCTGGACGAGGCATGGGAGCGGGTCCAAACGGGCAAGACCGTTTACTATCGAATTCGGCGGTGAACATGAGCGAACGACGAGAATTCACCCGGGTGCCACTGAGCATCGACATTCTGTTGAGCGGCGGCGACAGACTGGAAGTCCGGGCCTGCACGCAGGATCTCAGTTTGCGTGGCGTCCGCGTGTCGCACCTGGATCAGATCCAGCAGGGCGAGAACTGCGAGCTCTGTCTGGTGCTGGGTGAAGGTCCCCAGGCCGTTCGCGTGGAGATCTCGGGTCGGGTCGTCCGGGCGGATGCGGATGGTGTGGGAGTGGAATTCCTGGGCATTCGCGGCGCGGAATCACTGGAGCATTTGCGTCGCCTGATTCTGCACAACGCACCGAGCGCGCCGGAGGCCGAGGACGAGATGAGCCGGCACTGTGGCCTCAAGCGCCGCATTGAGTAGGTGGGAAGATTCCACACTGGACAGTCCACAAGAAGGGTTGATCCTGCCGCCATCCCGTGAGGGAGGCCCTCCTTCCTTAACTTGATCTCCGTCACGCCCACGAAGACGGATGAACCATGCCCCTGAGCCAAACGCACCTCCATCTGGCCGCCGCCGTGGCGCGCGGCCTGGCCATCGACGCCGTCGCCGCCTGCAAATCCGGTCATCTGGGCTTGCCCCTGGGGGCCGCCGAGATCGGAGCCGTCCTCTTCGGCCGGATCCTGCGGCTGGACCCCGACCGCCCCCGTTGGGTCAACCGCGACCGCTTCATCTTGTCGGCCGGACACGGCAGCATGTTCCTCTACAGCTGGCTGCACCTGGCCGGTTTTGATCTGGCGCGGGAGGATCTGCTAGCCTTCCGGCGCCTGGGCAGCCGCACGCCCGGCCATCCCGAGTTCGGTCACACGCCGGGCGTGGAGGTGACAAGCGGGCCGCTGGGTCAAGGTGTGGCCAATGCGGTGGGAATGGCCCTTTCGGGCAAGTTGGCGGCCGCCCGTTGGAATAGTCCGGCCCACCCCCTGCTGGATTGGCGGGTTTTCTGCCTGGCCGGCGACGGGTGTCTGCAGGAAGGCGTGGCCCTGGAGGCCACCGAGCTGGCCGGCCACCTGGGATTGGACAGTCTGACCCTGATCTGGGACGCCAATGACGTCACCCTGGACGCTCCCGCCAGCCAGACCCAAAGCATGGAGGCGACGGCCCGCTATCGCGCCTGCGGTTGGCAGGTGGAGGAGGTGGACGGCCATGACGTGGAGGCGCTGGCCGCCGTCCTGGAGAGTAGCCGGAGGTCGCCGCGACCGGTGCTGGTCATTGCCCGCACCCAGATCGCCCGCGGCATTCCCGAGGTGGCGGGGACACCCAAGGGCCATGGCGAGAGTGGCGCCACTTTCCGCGGGAAGGCCAAGGACGGACTGGGACTGCCTCCGGAAGACTTCCACGTGCCGGAGGAATTGAGGACGGCCTTCCGGGAGCGGAAGCAGGAGTTGGTGACAGCGGCACGGGCCTGGGAGGAGAAGCGGCGGGCCTGGCAGACCGCGGAGGGGGAGAAGGCAGGTGAGCTTGAAGAGGTGCTGGCGGGGCGTCGCCCCATGCCCGCCCCCGTCCCCCACTTCGCGCCCGGCACGGCCCTGGCCACGCGCAAGGCCGCCGAGACGGCCCTGCAGCATCTGGCGGCCGGGGAGCCGCTGCTTCAATCCTTCAGCGCCGACCTTTTCGGCTCCAATCTCAACTACATCGCCGGCGGGGGGGAGATCCTGCCGGGCCGCCTGGCTGGACGCAACCTGCGGGTCGGCATCCGCGAGCACGCCATGGGCGCCATGATGAACGGCCTGGCCTATGACGGCCTCTTCCGCCCCGTTGGGGCGACCTTCCTTGTCTTCTCCGACTACCTGCGACCCGCCCTGCGCCTGTCCGCCCTGGCCGGCCTGCCGGTCATCTGGTGGTTCACCCACGACTCGGTCGGGGTCGGGGAGGATGGCCCCACCCACCAGCCGGTGGAGCAGCTCTCCTCCCTGCGCCTGATCCCCGGCCTGGAGGTGTTCCGCCCGGCGGATGCCGAAGAAACGGCCGCCGCCCTGGAGGAGGCCCTCGCCCGCCGTCGCGGGCCCACGGCCCTGGCCCTCAGCCGCCAGGCCTTGCCCGCCCTGGGCGGTGATGCCGCGTCGCGGCGAGAGGGCGTGCGCCAGGGAGCCTATGTGCTGTGCCGCGAGCAGGCGCCGCTGGAATTGGTCATCCTGGCCACGGGCAGCGAAGTGCAATTGGCTGTTGCCGCGGCGCAACGCCTGGCGGCGGAGGGTCGCGGCGTGCGCGTGCTGTCCGTGCCCTGCCTGGAGCGTTTCGCGGCGATGCCGCGCCAGCAGCGGGATGAGCTGCTTCCCCCCGCCTGCCGGCGCCGCCTGGCGGTCGAGGCGGGCTCGGGCGCCCTCTGGCACCGCTGGACAGGCCTTGACGGCCGCGTCCTCTCCATCGAACGCTTCGGGCTCAGCGCCCCGGCCGATCAGGTCATGGCGGAGTTGGGCATGACCGTCCAGGCCGTGCTGGACGTCGCCCGGGAACTGCTGGAGACCTGAGATGCGCCGGGCGACCGCCTGCTGCCTGGGACTGCTGCTGGGGCTGTCGCCGGCCGGCCCCGCGCGGGGGCAGGACTCCCTGGCCGTGCTTTTCATCGGCAACAGCCATACCTATGTCAACGACCTGCCTGCCCTGGTGGAGGGCCTGGCGGCCGCGGCCGGACGTCCGCTGGCCACCGGCCGCAGCCTGATCGGCGGCTACACGCTGGACCAGCACGCCACCAACCCGACCACCCGCGCCCTCTGGCTGCAGGAGCAGGCGGCGGCCCAACTGCCGCTGCCGCCCCTTGTGGAACAGCCCTTCAGGCCCCGCCGGCACCTGCTGGGGGCCCGGCCCAATCCCTTCAATCCGGGCTGCACACTCGCCCTCGATCTGGCGGCTGATGGCAGCCACCTGGAGATCCGCGACGCCGGCGGCCGCCTCGTGTCGCGCCGGGAGCTGGACCACCTGCGTCCCGGTCCCCACCAGCTCTTCCTGGACGGCGCCGCCTGGCCTTCCGGCCGGTTCTGGGCCCTGCTTGTCCGCGACGACCAGGCCCGGGAAGCAATCCCTCTCACCCTGCTGCGTTAGCCGCATCAGAACCCAGCGCGGGCTGGACATCGAAGGGGCGGCCGCCGGCCGCCCCTTGCAGGTCCAACTCAATCAGGGTCTTGTTCAGTCGAAAGGCAGCGGCTCCTGGGTCATGGGATCGCGCAGTGGCAGGCGGGTCACCGGCCCGAAGCGCTCCAGCGTCAATCCCTTGGCCTCGTCTGGACGCGTGACGGCGGCGGCGTCCCCCACCACCAGCCAGATCAGCTGGCCGGGGCGGAGGAGGTCCCTGGCCATGGCGCGCACGTCCTCCACCGTCACCGCCGCCACCTTGTCGCGCAGGTCTTGATAGTAGCCGGGATTGCTCTTGGCTCGGCCGCTCAGCTCCTCGTCGGCCAGGCTGCCGGCAATGGCCTGGGCGCTGGAGAACCAGGTTGGGAAGGCCAGGATGACCTGGTTCTTCGCATCGGCCAGCGCCTGTTCGTCGATGTTGCCCGCCGCCATCCGCTCCAACTCCTCGACCAGCAGGCTCATGGCGTACTGCGTGCTCTCCGTCTTGGTCTGGAAGGCGGCCCACAACAGGCCACGGCCGAACTCGCGCTCCTCCAGCTGGCTGCCCACGGAATAGGCCAGGCCCTCCTCGGTGCGGATGCGGTTGAGCAGGCGCGAGGACATGCCGCCGCCGCCCAGCAGCTCGTTCATGAGCCAGGCGGCCTGCCAGCGCGGGTCGTCGCGATCCAGTCCGGGCAGGAAGCAGCGCACGCGCGACTGGTTGACCGGTTTGTGGATGAGATAGACACCGGGCGCCACGACGGCGTAACCCGGCTCCGGACTGGTGAAGCGTTGCTCCTCGCCCCGCCAGTCCTTCATGCGCTTCTCGAGGCGGGGCAGGATGTCCTTGGCGGTGACGTCGCCGCTGACCGTGATGACCAGATGGCGGGGCTGCACCCAACGGTCGTGCCACTGGCGCAGGGCCGCCGGCGTGATCGCCTCGATGCTGGCCTGCGTCCCCGGCCGGTACTCCTCATCGTTGTAGATCAGGCGCCTCCACTCGGCGCGCTCCAGATCCTCCGGCGAGTCGTTGCGCTTCTTGAAGGAGGCGAGCACACGGTCCTGAAGTTCGCGGACCCGGTCCTCCTGATAGCGCGGATCGCGCAGCAGCTCGAAGGCGATGTCCAGGCCGCGGTCGAGATCCTTGGTCAGGGTCTGGAGGGTGACGATGCCCCCGAAGGTGTCCGGCCGGCTGTCCAGGCGCGCGCCCAGAAAGGCCGTCTCCTCCTCGATCCAGGTGGCGTCGTGCTTGCCGCTGCCCGCGCTGGTCATCAATACGAAGGCGGCGCCGTGCAGGCCGTCCAGGTGGCGCGGCACTTGCTTGTTGTCGGCGCGGATGTGGAAGGCCACGTCGACAAGGGGCACGCGCCGGTCCTCCACGACGAAGACGGTGACACCGTTCTTCAGCTGGTGGCGGTACTCCTTGGCCACGGGCGGGTGGTAGACCAGGGGGGGGAAGCTGAGCTGGTCGGGATGGCCGGCGATGGCCGCCGCCCCGGCCGGCACGGCCAGCCGCAAGGCCAGCAGGAGGGCCGGCAGGATCGCATGCGCTCTCATCGATTCTCCTCCTTGGCTTCCAACGCGGCCAGCCGCGCCTCGACGACTCCCATCAGCACTTGGCCCAAGTGCCGTTGCTGCTCATCCTCCGGCTCCTCGGCGGCCAGCTGCGCCAGGATGCTCTGCAGCATGTCCCGGTCCGTCACCAAGCCCATTTGTGTCTTGAATTGACGGGCCATGCCCTGCACTTCGGCGGGGAGGGAGGCCAGCTCGTCAGCCGGACCGGCGGCGGCGCCCTCCTGGCGCACCCACCAGGTCACCATGCGGTTCTCCGGGCGGAGCATGGCGCCGGCCACGCGCTGCACATCGGCGGCGCTGACGGCCTGGATGCGGGCGGCATAGGCCTCCTGCTCGCGCCAGTCCCCCATGCCGGCGTTCATGATCAACTCGAAGCCGGCGCGGATGGGGCTCTGCTGGGCGCGGTAAGTGTCCACGAACCAGGTGTTCTTGACCTTCTGCAGCTCGCGGTCGGGCACGGGTTCCGCCACCAGGCGGGCCAGTTCCGCGTCGAGGGCGGCCTCCAGGGCCTCGTTGCCAACTCCGGCGGCGGCCTCGGCCTCCACCTGGAAGGCTCCTTCATGCTTGTTGCGTTCGTAGTAGGCCCAGGCCCGCACCGCCTGCCGGCCCTCCTGCACCAGGCTGCGCTGCAGGCGCCCGGTGTCGCCGCTGAGCAGCGAGGCGACCACTTCCAGGACACCGGAGTCGACGTGCTTGAAGCCGCCGCAGTGGTAGCGCAAGTTGACCGTGGGGTTGACCTCGGCCACGCCCGTGTAGCGCTTTTCGCCCAGCTGGACCGGTTCCAGCGTGACCAGGGGCGGAGGATCCTGCCGCGCCTCCATGCGTCCGAAGTAGCGCTCGGCGAGACGGATCGCCTCCGGCGTGTCCAGGTCGCCCGCCAGGATGGCGGTGACGTTGCCGGGGCCGTACCAGGTGTGGTAGTAGTCCTGGGCCTGGGCCATGCTCAGCTCGGAGACGTCGCTGGGCCAGCCGATGACCGGCCAGTGGTAAGGGGAGGCCTGCCAGAAAATGGCGTTGACGGCCTCCTCGTGCACGCCCGTCGGGGTGGATTCGGTGCGCATGCGGCGCTCCTCGTAGACCACATCGCGCTCGGCGTAGAACTCGCGGAAGACAGGGTTGATCAGCCTGTCGGACTCCATCCAGAACCATAGTTCGAGCTTGTTGGCGGGCAGGACGTTGAAGTAGGCGGTCATGTCCTCGCTGGTGAAGGCGTTGCCGAACAGCTGCCCATTCTTTTGCATGATCTGGTCGAACTCATTGGGGATCATGTTCTCCCGCTGGGCGGCGACCAGCTGCTGGAACTCCGTCTCCAGTTGCTGGCAGAGCGGGTCCTTCTTCTGGGCCTCCGCCAGGCTGGCTTGCTGCCCCTGGCGCACCTGCAGGCGCAGCTCGCGGCTGCGGCGGCGGATCTGCTCCTTCAGCTCCTCCTGACGCGCCAGGAGGGACAGGTCCTTCTCCAGGTCCTTGGTCCCGATGGTGTGGGAGCCCTTGAACATCATGTGTTCCAGCAGGTGGGTGAGGCCCGTCTGGCCGGGGACCTCGTTGCTGGACCCCACGTGGGCCACCCAAGCGCCCATGACGCTGGGCGCGGTGTGGTCCTCGATGATGAGGAAGCGCATGCCGTTGGCCAGCACGTGCTCCGTGACCGGAAGCGCGGCCTGGAGGGCGCCGGCGGCCAGCAAGGCCACCACCACCATCCAGCCCGCGCCGGGGCCGTGTCGATCGTTCATCTCTATCCTCCGTGCCAATAGGTTAACTGCAGGGACCAACCGACCCGCATCCGGGGCCGAAGTTTCATGATCATCAAGACTTTTCATGGATGCTGGCCCGGGCCTGCACCGCGGCGGCCAGCGCGATCATGGCCGTCTCGGCCCGCAGGACATGCTGGCCCAGGCTGATCCGGCCCAGGACGCGCCCGGCCAGGAGAAGCTCCTCATCTGGGGAGAAGCCGCCCTCGGGACCGGCGAGGAGGGCCAGCCTGCCGGGCAGCCTCTCGGGAAAAGGCCCGGCGACGGCGTGGTCCCGCCCGGCGACGAGGAGGGGCGGCTCCACCTGGGCCAGCAGCCCGGCCAGCGGAACGACCGCAGTCAGCTCCGGCCGCCAGGGGTTGCCTGATTGCTCCAGCGCGGCATCCATCAGGCGCCACAGGCGGGCCAGCTCGGGCGGACGACGCTGGTTGCCCGTCCGCTCGCTGGAGTAGACCAGGATCCGCGCCACGCCCAGTTCGGTCAACTTCTCGACGGCCGTCTCCAGGCGCTCCGGGCGGATGAGCGGCATCCAGGCCTCCAGCCGCGGGGAAGGGTGGGGCAGGCTCCAGGGGGGCTGGCAGTGCAGCCGGACCCGCCGACCATCCACAGTCAATTGGGCCGTGGCCAAGCCCCCGGCGCCATCCAGGACCTCCAGATCCTGGCCCTCCGCCAGTCGCAACACGCGCAGCAGGTGGTGGCTCTTCCCGTCATCCAGATCGACCCAGCCACCCTCGCGGGGAAGGGCCGGCAGCACCAGCCTGGTTGTCCGCTTCATCGGCCCTGCTTCCGGCGTTCACGCAGCCAAGCCGAAGCCTCGTCGAGGAAAGCCCGCTCCTCGCCGGTCAAGGCCTCGAGGCCTTGGCGCGACACCTTGTCGAGCAGTTCGTCCAGGCGGGCCTCGATCCGGGAGAGGTCCGCCCCCGGAGCGATCCGGGTGGCGGGCGACGGGTCGTTGCCGCCCTTGCGCCGCAAATGGCGCAGCATGCGCCGCCGATGCCGCCACAAGCGCCACTGGTTGCGGACCGGCGCCGCCAGCAACAGGCCCAGGCCGCTGATCATGCCGCCCAGATGGGCGACGTGGGCCACGCCGTCCCCGCTCTGGAACACGCCGGAGAAAATGGCCAGCGCGGCGAATCCCAGGGCCAGCACGCCGGCGCGCACAGGGATGATCCCAAGGAAGAAGAGCTTGCGCGAACGGAAGAGCAGGCCATAGGCCGCCATCAGCCCGTACACGGCGCCCGAGGCGCCCGCCACGCCCACCGGTTCGCCGCTGATGAAGGGATCGATGAGGCTGTGGGCCAGCCCCGCTCCCACTGCGCAGAAGACGAGATAGTAAAGGAAGGGCCGGGAGCCCCAGACTCTTTCCAGCTCCGTGCCGAAGACCCACAGGCCCAGCAGGTTGAAGAGAAGGTGCAGCAGGCCCTGATGAAGCAGGGCGTAGCTGAGCAGCTGCCAGAGGCGGCCCTGCAGCAGCGCCTCCTCGGGACGGAGGATGGCCCAGCGCTCCAGCTCCAGGGGCCCCTGCAACAGGTAGACGGCCGCCAGCGCCAGCATCAAGCCGCGCAGGACGGGTCCCGGCCGGGCCATGGGATCCAGCTCCCGCCAGCCCTCGATGCGATGCTCCAGACTCATGCCGCAAGTTGCCAAAGCCCCCAGCAGGCTGCAACGCTTCTCTGTTCGGAAAATAGCCGATTGTTCCTCATTGCCTTGCAGCGACCAATTCCAGATGCTACTCTTGCTGCCCTTTGGGCTAATGCGCTGGAAGGGGGTGACGGCATGGCGCATATTCGTGTTCGCGAGGGGGAACCTTTTGATCGGGCATTCCGGCGATTCACCAAATCCTGTGAGAAGGCGGGCATCCTCAGCGAACTGCGGCGCAAGCAGCGCTACGACAAGCCCTCGGAGATCCGCAAGCGGATGCTGAACGCGGCCAAGCGGAAGCAACGCAAGATGATGTCCGAGCAGCGCCGTCAGGGCTTGATCTAGCGGCCGGTCCCCGACCGGTTCCGCTGCATGGAGAAGGAAATCCTTCCGGCCCCGCTTCACCGGATGGCGAAGCGGGGTTTCTTGATGGGCCGCCGTCGCGGCCGGCCGCCAATAGCGGGAGACGGGATCATGATGCGCAGCCACACCTGCGGGGAACTGAGGGCGGGACACGAGGGCCAGGCCGTGCAGCTGTCGGGCTGGGTCAACCGGGTGCGCAACCTGGGAGGCCTGGGCTTCCTCGATCTGCGCGACCGCCACGGCATGACGCAGGTGGTCTTCGAGCCGGAGCAGCCCGAGCTGATGGAGCGGGCCGGGCGCTTGCACATGGAGTCGGTCATCCGTGTGTATGGCACGGTGCGGCGCCGCCCCGGCGCCATGGCCAACCCGGAGATGGCCACGGGCGAGGTGGAGGTGGTGGCCGCGGAGCTGGAGCTGCTTTCCCCCGCCGACGTCCTGCCCTTCACCCTCGAGGCGGAGGACACGGCGGGCGAGGAGCTGCGCCTCAAGCACCGCTACCTGGACCTGCGCCGGCCGCACAAGGCCGGCTTCCTGCTGCTGCGCCACCGCATGGCCCAGACCGTGCGGCGCGCCCTGGACGGCCTGGGTTTCCTCGAGATCGAGACGCCCGTCCTGATGAAATCCACGCCGGAGGGGGCCCGCGACTATCTCGTGCCCAGCCGCATCCATCCCGGCTGCTTCTACGCCCTGCCGCAAAGTCCCCAGACCTACAAGCAGCTGCTCATGGTGGCGGGCTTCGACCGCTATTTCCAGATCGTCAAGTGCTTCCGCGACGAGGACCTGCGCAGCGACCGCCAGCCCGAGTTCACCCAGATCGACCTTGAGCTGTCCTTCGGCGACGAGGCCGACGTGCAGGAGGCGGCCGAGCAGGTGATGGCCGCCCTCTTCCGCGAGTTGAAGGGCGAGGAGCTGCCCCTGCCGCTGCCCCGCCTCACCTGGCGGGAGGCGATGGACCGCTTCGGCAGCGACAAGCCGGACCTGCGCATTCCCCTCGAGATCCGCCCCCTGGACCAGCTGGCCGGGAGCTCGGGCTTCGCCGTGTTCCAGGAGGCCGTCCAGGGCGGCGGGGTGCTGCGCGGCCTGGTCTTCCCCGGCCTGGCCGCCGCCTTCAGCCGCAAACGGATCGACGGCCTGCAGGACTACGCCCGCCACCTGGGAGGTCAGGGCGTGGTGGTGGTGCGTTGGACGGAGGAGGGCCTGTCCAGCCAGATCGCCAAGTTCACGGGCGAGGCCTGGCTGGAGGAGATGGCCCGCGCCGCGGGCGCCGCCCCGGGGGATCTGCTCATCCTGGCGGCGGGCGAGTTCCGCCTCGTCTGCAAGCTGCTGGGCAACATCCGCTTGCGCCTGGCCCGCGAGGAGGGACTGGTGGACTCTTCCCGCCACCGCCTGCTTTGGGTGACGGACTTCCCCATGTTCGAGTTCGACGAGGAGGAACAGCGCCTGGTGGCGGCCCACCATCCCTTCACCCAGCCCAAGCGCGAACAGCTGGAGGCGGGCGTGGCCCCCGCCGAGCTGCTTTCCCGCGGCTACGACCTGGTGATGGACGGGCAGGAGATCGCGGGCGGCAGCGTGCGCATCCATGAGCGCGAGATGCAGGCCCGCGTCTTCACCATGCTCGGCATCTCCGACGAGGAGGCACGGGAGAAGTTCGGCTTCCTGCTCGAGGCCTTCCGCTACGGCACGCCGCCCCACGCCGGCTGCGCCTTCGGCTTCGACCGCCTCGTCATGATCTTCGGGGGCACGGACAACATCCGCGACGTGATCGCCTTCCCCAAGACGAACCGGGCCGCCTCGCCCATGGACGGCAGCCCCGGCCGCGTGGATGAACGCCAGCTGGTCGAGCTGCACATCGCCCTGCGTGGCGGAAGCACGGCCGGAGACGGGGGCGGGGAGGCATGAGCCGGGCGGCGGCGGCCCGCCAATCCGGGAGCCTGATGGACAACGAAAGCCTGTTGCTGGCGCTGGACGGTCTCGAGCCCCAGGCCCTCTTCGGCCCGGGCGACGTCCACATCCGCAAGATCGAGGAGGTCTTCTCGGCGCGCTTGGCCCTGCGCGGAGGGGATCTGCGCATCGTCTCCTGCCGCAGCGACGTCGACCTGCTGCGGCGGGCCGTGGGGGACATGGCGGCCATCGCGCGGCGCAAGGGCCTGCTGGAGCTGGAGGACGTGGACACCGTGCTGCGCCTGACCATGGCCGGCCAGGTGGCGGACGCCGATCCCGGGCAGTTCTCAGTCGTGGTCAACACGCCCACCGGTCCCCTCCGGACGCGCACGGCCGGCCAGGAGAGGCTGGTGCGGGCGGCGGGGGCCAACCTGGTCACCATCGCCATCGGCCCGGCCGGCACGGGCAAGACCTACCTGGCCGTGGCCATGGCCGTGGCCGCGCTGGTCGAGCGCCGCGTGCAACGCATCGTGCTCACCCGGCCGGCCGTGGAGGCGGGGGAAAACCTGGGCTTCCTGCCCGGCGACCTCAAGGAGAAGGTGGACCCCTACCTGCGCCCGCTTTACGACAGCCTCTTCGACATGATGGAGCCGGAGCGCATGGCCCGCCTGGTGGAGCAGCAGATTGTGGAAGTGGCGCCCCTCGCCTTCATGCGGGGACGAACGCTCAACAACGCCTTCATCATCCTGGACGAGGCGCAGAACACCACTCCCGGCCAGATGAAGATGTTCCTCACGCGCTTGGGGCAGAACAGCCGCGCCGTGGTGACCGGCGACGTGACGCAGATCGACCTGGTCGATCCGGGGCGCAGCGGACTGGTTCAGATCCGGCAGATCCTGCGCGGAGTGCGCGACGTGGCCTTCGTCGAACTTGAAAAGGCCGATGTAGTTCGCCATCGTTTGGTCCGTGACATCATTCACGCCTATGAGGAGTACGACGGCCGTGCCACGACAACGACCGAAAGCTGACGGCGCCGACCCCCACCCTTTCCCCCAGCCCGAACTGGACGATCCCGATTCACGAAGTAGCGGGCGGCTGGACGTCGCCCTTTCCGGATCACGGGTTCGCGTCAACCGTCGCCTGCTGCGGCGCGTGGTGAGCCATGCCCTCGCCGCCGAGGGGGTGCGCCCCCGCGAGCTGACCCTGGCCCTGCTCGATCCGGAGGAGATGCGGGCCGCCAACTGCGAGTTCCATGGCCTGGACGAGGCCACCGACCATCTGGGCTTCCAGTACGAGGCCCCGCCGGGTGAGGTCTCGGGGGACATCCTCATCTGCCCCGAAGTCTGTGTGGAGCAGGCCGTGGACTACGGGGAGACGCCCCGCCGCGAACTGGCCCGGGTGGCCATCCACGGCGTGCTGCACCTGTGCGGTTGGCGCGACGACCATCCGTCGCGCCGGCGGCGCATGCGCGCCCGCGAGGACGAGCTGCTGGCCGGCCTGGATCTCCTGCCGGGGATCGAGTCCTGGCTGAAAGGCGGCCGCCATGCTGGCTGAGCTGGTCCTTTTCGCCCTGCTGCTGGTGCTGTCGGGCTTCTTTTCGGGCAGCGAGACGGCCTTCTTCAGCCTGGGCAAGCTGCAGATCAAGCAGCAGCGGGAGGATGGCGGCGCGCCCGGTCGGCGGGTCGCCCATCTGCTGGGCAAGCCCCAGCGCCTGCTGGTGACCATCCTGGTGGGCAACACCGTGGCCAACACGGCGGCCGCCACCCTGGCCACCCTGATGGCCCACCACTGGGCGGTGTCGGTGGGCCTCTCCCTCGAGCTGGTCATCCCCGTCACCATCATCTTCGTGACCCTCTCCCTCCTCATCGTCTCCGAGGTGACGCCCAAGGCCCTGGCCTTCCGGCACAACGTGGAGCTGGCGCGGGCCGCGGCGCTGCCCCTGCAGCTCTCCCAGGTGCTGCTCTGGCCGCTGGTCAAGCCCATCCTCGCCATCACCAACGTCGTCCGCCGCCGTTTCAAGGACGAGGACGGCGTCCCCTTCACCCCCGGCGAGCTGAAGACCCTGCTCGAGGTGGGCGCCGAGGAGGGGAGCCTGGAGGAGGACGAGAAGGAGCTGATCCACTCCATCTTCGAGTTTGGCGAGACCACGGTGCGCGAGGTGATGGTGCCGCGCATCGACATGATCTGCCTTGCCCACGACACCGGCCTGGAGGAGGCGGTGGACCTGATCCGCCGCGAGGGGCACAGCCGCATCCCCATGTACAGGGAGCGGGTGGACAATGTGATCGGCGTGCTCTACGCCAAGGACTTGATCCCCTTCCTGCACCAGCGCGAGGCCCTGCCGGCGCTTGATCAGCTTGCCCGCCTGCCCTACTTTGTGCCGGAGGGCAAGAAGATCGACGAGCTGCTGCGCGAGTTCCAGGCCAACCGCATCCACATGGCCATCGTGGTGGACGAGTACGGCGGAACCGCCGGCCTGGTCACCCTCGAGGACATCCTCGAGGAGATCGTGGGGGAGATCCAGGACGAGTTCGACGCCGAGGCCCCGCCCTGGCGGCGGACGGCGGACGAAGGTTGGGTGATCGATTCCGGCATGCTGCTGGAGGACGTCAACGCCCTGCTCGAGGAGGAGATCCTGCCCACGGCCGAGGAGTACGAGACCCTGGGCGGCTTCATCTACGAGCTGGCTGGCGAGGTGCCCAAGGCCGGCGACACCTATGAGCATCTGGGTTGGCGCTTCACCGTGATGACGATGAAGCGGCATCGCATCGGTCTGGTGAAGACCAAGCGCGTGGAGCCAGTGGCAAGAAATGAGCGCGACGGGAATTAGGGGCAGGCTGGCCAATCTCTACGCCGCCACCCATCATCGCTACACCGCCCGCGAGCCGGTGCCGGTCAGCTTTTTCGAGGAGCTGGCGCGGCAGGGCCCCATCCTGGTGGTCATGCCGCGCGACCCCACCTGCTTCGAGGCGGCCCGCCACGTGCTGGTGCATCTGCGGCACTTCACCACCGGGGAGGATGGCCCGGTGCGCATCCACACCTTTCTCCACGAGACCTTCAAGAACTGGATCGACTCCCGCCTCATCTCCCACGCCCTCGCCTGGGCGGACGACGATCTCAACGCCCTGCGCCTGCCCTCCAACCGCCTGCTCAACCAGGTGGCCGGACTCAGGTGCGACGTGGCCCTCGACCTCAACGTCGACGACGACCTGGGGGCCGCCTACGTGGTGGGCATGACGGGCGCCAAGATCCGCATCAGCATGGGTCCCCGCCAGCACCGGCAGTTCTACAACGTGGAGCTGCGCGTGCCGGTGGACTTGGGCGACCTGCGTCGCACCTACCTGGGCCTGACCCGTCAGCTGCACCAGACCTTCTTCCCATCCGAAGGAGAGGCCCCCACCGAGCTGAGTACCCTGTGAGAAGGGAGGCCTTGGCATGAGGCGGACCGTGATCCTGGACACGAACGTCCTGCTGCATGATCCCAGAGCCCTCTACGCCTTCAACGGTTCACGCCTGGTCATCCCCATCACGGTCATCGCCGAGATCGACAAGTTCAAGAAGGGCGTGGGCGAGGTGAGCCGCAACGCCCGCGAGGCCAGCCGGCAGATCGACGATCTGCGGCGGCTGGGTTCCCTCACCCAGGGCGTGGCCATGCCGGAGGGAGGGACCCTCACCGTGGCCGGCGCCGGGGAGCGGATCGAATTCCCCGAAGGCCTCAGCCCCGGCCTTGCCGACGATTGCATCCTGGCCATCGGCCTGCAGTACAAGGCGCCCCGCGGCTGGCCCAAGCTCTTCGTCACCATGGACGTCAACATGCGCATCAAGGCGGGAGCCTACGGCCTGGAGGCCACGGGCTTCGAGGACCGCCGCGTGCGCGTGGACGACCTCTTCCAGGGCTACCATCTCATCCAGGTGCCGGCCGGCTGGATCGACGAGTTCTTCACCGTGGGCCATCTGGACATGGAGGAGAACTCGGGCCTGCACCCCAACGAGGGCGTCGTCCTGCAGGACGCCGAGAGGCCGGAACGCACCGCCCTGGGCACTTTCCAGGCCAACCCCAGCCGCCTGCACCTGCTGCGCACGGAGGACGCCGGCCTGGGCATCCGCGCCCGCAACCTGGGCCAGCATTTCGCCCTGCATTTCCTGCTGGACGAGACGATCCAGCTGGTGACCCTGGCCGGCCGCGCCGGCACGGGCAAGACCCTGCTCGCCCTGGCCGCCGGCCTGCGCCAGGTGCTGGACGAGGACTCGCCCTACCGCCGCATGGTGGTCAGCCGGCCCGTCTTCCCCATGGGCAAGGAGTTGGGCTTCCTGCCCGGCTCTCTTGAAGAGAAGCTGGGTCCCTGGATGACGCCCATCCACGACAACCTGGAACAGCTCCTGGACGGTCTGGCGGGCAATGGCCGCAAGGGACAGAAGCTCACGGAGCAGAAGCTCCGCCAGTCCGGCGTGCTCGAGGTGGAGCCCCTCTCCTACATCCGGGGACGCAGCCTGCCGCGCCAGTTCTTCATCGTGGACGAGGTGCAGAACCTCACGCCCCACGAGGTGAAGACGATCATCACGCGGGCCGGCAACGGCACCAAGGTGGTGCTCACGGGCGACCCCGAGCAGATCGACAATCCCTATGTGGACGCCATGTCCAACGGCCTCTCCTACGTCATCGACCGCTTCCGCGATCAGTCGGTCAGCGCCCACGCCACCTTGAGCAAGGGGGAACGCAGCCGCCTGGCCGGGCTGGCGGCGGAGCTTCTCTAAGGGCGAAAGGCTGACCGTGCCACGCTTCCTGTTCTGCCTCCTGGCCATCCTGGTCGCGGCGCACCACGCCGGAGCCGCCCCCGTCTTCGTCACCCGCGCCCAGGCCCGCGAGTATCTGCTCACCAAGGGCGTCCCGCTGGACAAGCCCATGCTGGACGACTTGATGCAGGCCGTCCTGCCCGAGATCCACGAGCACACCCTGCTGGCCCTGGCCTGGGAGGGGCAGGGGCGGCGGCTGACACCCCAGCAGCTGGACCAGCTGGAGCAGGCCCACCGGGAGATCGCCGTGCGCCTCTGCCGGGAACGTCGCCTGGGCATGGCTTCCGTTCCGCCCGTCAACGTGGACGACTACGAGCAGCTCTCCCGCTATGTCTACTTCACCAGCCACATCCTGCTGGCGGACGAGACGGCGGCGCGCCGCGCGGTTGAACGCCTCTCCCGCGGCGAGTCCTTTGCCGAGCTGGCCCGCCGGTTGTCCAGGGATCCGGGATCGGCCACCCTGGGCGGCAGCCTGGGCGCGCTGCTCACCGGGCAGACCGTGCTGGAGTTCGAGGACGCCCTGCTGCGCCTGCGCCCGGGGGAGGTATCGCCGCCGGTGGAATCGCCCTTTGGTTGGCACATCATCCGCCTGGACAGCCTGCGCGAGCGCGACATCGAGTTCGGGCCGATCGAGCGCGCCGAGCTGAGCGGCATCCTGGAACGGCACGCCCGCCACCGGGCCGAGCTGGAGGTCCAGGCCCGCCTCTGGAAGAACCATCGCATCGAGATCTTCACCGCCGCGGCTTCGGGCGCCGGCGTGTCCGCCGGCACCATCGTGGCCCACACGGCGGACACAACCCTCACGCGGGGCCAACTGGACGAGATGATGCGCCAGGCCTTCGGCGCCCAGAGCGGCATGGCCACCGCGAACCTGGGCCCGGACTTCCTGCGCTTCTGGGTCGAGCAGGACGCCTGGCTGCGGGAGGCGCGCCGCGACGGCACCTGGCTCAGCCGCGAGACCCTGGATCTAGTCGATCTGCGCGAGCGCCTGCTCAAGAGCGCCCTGCTCGTCAACGAGCAGATCGCCCCCGCCATCCGGCCCACGGAGGAGGACCTGGAGAACTACCTCTGGGCCAACCCGCAGGAGTTCCTGGCCGAGCGCGCCTTCGGCCTCTGGACCTTCGAGTTCCCCACCCGGGAGAAGGCGCGGGCCGCCCGCGACCTCTCCCGCCGCGAGAAACTCGATCCGGCCATGCTGGCCGAGCGTCTGGGGCTGACGCTTCATCCGCGCGAGCTGAGCGCCGAGGCGGCCCGGGCCCTGCCCGCCGAGATCCACGGCGCCCTCATCGACCTGGATCCGGACGAATGGAGCGATGTGATGGAGTTGAGGCAGCCCGGCCGGACCAGCCGCTGGGTCTTCTACAGCCTCATCGGACGGCGCCTGCCCCAGATCGCTGAAAGCGTCGGCCTGCGCCGGGCGGTGGAGGAGCGGGTCCGGGCCGCCATGATCACGGCGGAGATCCAGCGCACGGTGGAGGAGATGAAGCGCCGCACCGCTTTGACCGAGGTCCGCTGGGCCTCCTGACTGGGCCGGCGGCGGTCGCAGGCCGTCCGACGCGCGGAAGGATCCCCCCCGCGGCAATCAACTTGACCCACGCTGCCGCTTGTGCCAGATTCAAAGCAAGCCTGTTCATCAGTTAACGAGCGGGGTGCGGTCCCCGGCGAAAGGACGTGGATGAAGATCCTTGTACTGAACTGCGGTTCATCATCACTCAAATTCCAGCTCTTCGATATGAAGGATGAGCGGGTCCTGCTCAAGGGCCTGGTGGAGAAGATCGGCTCCAGCCGGGCCATGCTCACCTTCAGTGGCCGCCAGGCCTCCCCCATCCGGGACGTGCTGGAGATCCCGGACCATGAGAAAGCGGTGCGCCTCGTGATGGAGATCCTCACCCATCCGGAACACGGCGTGATCCGCAGCATGAAGGAGGTGGACGCGGTGGGGCACCGCACCGTCCACGGCGGCGAGGAGTTCAGCGGGGCCGCCCTCATCACGCCGGAGGTGATCGAGGCGATGGAACGCTGCGTTCCTTTCGCACCCTTGCACAATCCGGCCAACATCATGGGCATCCGCATGGCCCGCAAGCTGATGCCCGACCTGCCACAGGTCGGCGTGTTCGACACAGCCTTCCACAGCCGCATGCCGCGGGCCAGCTATCTCTACGGCCTGCCCTACGAGATGTACGAGAAGCACGGCATCCGCCGCTACGGTTTCCACGGCACCAGCCATGGCTTCGTGGCGCAGCGGGCGGCCGAGATGCTGGGCAAGCCGCTGACCCGGCTCAAGCTGATCACCTGCCACCTGGGCAACGGCTCGTCCATCGCCGCCATCGACGGCGGCGTCTCCATCGACACGAGCATGGGCTTCACTCCCCTTGAGGGCCTGGTGATGGGTACCCGCTGCGGGGACATGGATCCGGCCATCGTCGGCTTCCTCCAGGAGCGCGAAAAGCTGGACACCCAGTCGGTGGACGCCCTCATGAACAAGCGGAGCGGACTGCTGGGGCTGTCGGGTGTCTCCAACGACATGCGCGAGCTGGAGGAGGAGGCGGGCCGCGGCAACGAGCGGGCGCGCCTGGCCCTGGACATCTTCTGCCTGCGCGTCCGCAAGTACATCGGCGCCTACGCGGCGGAGCTGGGCGGACTGGACGGGGTGGTCTTCACCGGGGGCATCGGCGAGAACGCGGTGCAGATCCGGGCCCGCATCCTGGAGCACCTGGAGCTCCTGGGCATCCGCCTCGACCCGGAGGCCAACCAGGCGAAGCAGGCCCTCATCTCGGGCGGCAAGGTCAAGGTGATGGTCATCCCCACCAATGAGGAGCTGGCCATCGCGCGGGAGACCATGGACGTGGTCAAGTCCCTGAGCCAAGCCAGGGTCCGCGACGAGGCCCAGATCGCGCGGGAGGTGGCCGGCTTGGGGCTTGAGGAGCGCCGGGAACTGGTGCTGCTGTGGGCGGAATCCCGCGGCGGCGACCTGGCCACCCTGGCGGCGCGGATCAATCACCGCCTCAAGCGGGAGCTAAGCCCCGACGCCGTGCGGCTGTTGTTGACAAGGATGGGCCTGATGGAAGGAGAGGAGCGCGCCGCATGAACCGATCGCAGCACAACGCGCAGGCCACGGCCTGCCCCGGCGCCCCCGGGCTGCCCGAGACCGGCTGGATCCTGGCCCGCGTCTGGCTGGGCGCCCTGGAGGAGACGGCCCGCGACTTCCACGGCAATTGGCCCAAGATCTTCCTGGACCGCGCCTATGAGCACGCCACGGCCACTTGGATCGGCCTGCTCGAGCACGAGTACGACTTCCTCTTCCCGCGCGGCGGCAGCATGATCGAGGCCCTGCGCGGCTACGTGGAGATCGGGCTCAAGGCCGGGCTCTTCCGCGACGCCTCCGATTTCCGCTTGAAGGAGGTCAGCCCCAACAAGATCGAGATCACCATCTACCGCGACATCTACTCGGAGACCTATCGCGCCCTGCGCATTCCCGGCCAGTCGGTGCGGGAGATGACCAACGCCCGGCTGGGCGCTTTCCGGGCCGCCGTCAAGCTGCTGGCCGGCATCGACTGCGATTACGAGATCACCGCCATCCACCCCGACGGGGTCGTGGAAGGCTTCATCGAGAGGCTGTGATGAGCGCGCCCCGGAACAAGAGCATCCCGGCGGCGCTGGGCCGTTCGCTGGAGGCCGTGGAATGGCGGGAAAGGCGGCGGGCCGTGTTGGCCCTTACCGACGTGGCGCCGCCCCTGGCCTGGCCGCACGTGGAGAGGGCCCTGGGCGACCTCAGCGACGACGTGCGCCACGCCGCCGTGCTGGTGGCGGGTCGTCTGGGCCTGGCCGAGGCCAGGGACGGACTGCTCAAGCCGCGCATCCTCGACAGCCCGGATCCCAACCTGCGCTGGAGCGCCGTCCAGGCCCTGGGCCGGCTGGGGGATCCGCGCGACATCATCCCCCTCACCCGTCACCTGCAGGACAAGGACTGGCTGGTGCGCAACGAGGCGCGCAAGGTGCTGGCCGAGGCGGTGGGCCGGCTGGGCGACTGCACGACCGGCCCCCACGCCGGCGCTGCCGTGGATACCCTCATCCACCTGCTCTTCCTGGAGAGCGAGACGCTGCGGCCCCTCGTCATTCGCAACCTGTGCCGCCACGGCAGCCGCGCCCTGCCCGCCTTGCGGGAGTCCCTGCATGAGCCTTCGCCCTCCATGCTGGCCGGAGTCGTGCGGGTGCTGGGCCTGCTGTACGACAAGCACAGCCTGCCCGAGCTGGTGCGCCTGGCCGGCCATCCCGACCGCCGGGTGCGACACGCCGTGGCCGAGGCCCTGGGCCGCTTGGGCGGTCCGGACGCGGCCCGCACCTTGGTGCGCATGATGGCCGTGCGCCAGGAGGATGTTTGCGACGCGGCAGGCGCCGCCCTGGCCGAGCTGGGTTCCGAAGCGGTCGCCCCCATCATCGAGCTGCTGCAGCACGAGACCTGCGCGCGCCTGCGCGTCCGTTGCATCATCCTGCTGGGACGCTTGGGCGCCCCCGAAGCGCTGCCCCTCCTGCGCGAGGGTCTGCGCTCCAGTTATTTCCATGTGCGGCAGGCCACCATCCAGGCCCTGGTCGCCTACGGTCCCAGTCTGGTGCACGACCTGCTTCCGCTGCTACGGGTGGGCAGCCCGGAAGTGGAGGGCCTGCTGCGGCAGCTCCGCGAGGAAGCCAGCCTGGAGGGCCGCTTGCGTCTGATCCGGGTCATCGGGGAGACGGGCAACCATGCCGCGGTTCCCCACCTCAAGGCCATCCGCGACCAGGCGGCGGACGAGGAAGGTTTCCCCCTGCGCCGGGGCGTCAACCAGGCCCTCTACCGGCTGGGCTGCGCCAGCTGGGAGCGCTACTGCCTGTTGGCCGTGCTGGGGCAGGTGGCGACCGAGGCGGAGGCGGAGGCCTTGCTGCCCAGCCTTGAGCACCCGTCCTACTACGTGCGGAACCGGGCGGTGCATTCCCTTGCCCGCTTCGCCGTGCCCGCCGTGGGCAAGGCCCTGGCGCGGGTGGCGGACACCGATGCGCGCTTTTTCGTGCGGCGCACGGCCCTGCAAGTGCTTGGTTCCCTGGGCGTCGACAAGGATCTGCGCTTCCGCACCGCCCTGGCAGCCATGAAGGACAGCGCGCCGGGCGTGCGCGTGGAGGCGGCCCGTGTCCTGGGACGCCTGGTCATGGATCGGGCCGTGCCCGTCCTTTCCTCCGGTCTGCTGGACGAAGTGTGGAGTGTGCGCGAATCCTGCGAGATCGCCCTGCGCAACTTCGCCTCGAAGGCCGTCAAGCCGGTGAGCCGCCTGCTGGATGAAGAACGGGAGGTGGTCCGTCTGCGCGCGGCCCGCTTGCTGGGGGATCTGGGGGATGCCGCCGCCCGGCCGGCCTTGCGGCGCCGATTGGCTCGCGAGGAGGTGGACCGCGTGCGCGCGGCCATCGAGCGGAGTCTGGCCCAGTTGAAGGACTGAACCCGAAGTTGGCCCACGGACGGAGGGTCGCCCCAGGATATTGTCGGGCCTTGGTCTTCGATGGGATTCGCGCCCAGATAGAAACCGGCTCGCGGAGATCTTGCAACGCATACTGGTCTTATGGGGCAAGATGGCTGCGGAAGATCCGGGGCGATGGGGGTGAAAGAGACCGCGCAGCGGCCAATTCCGCCTGGGCTCCTCGTGAAGTTGGCCCCGTGGGATTCCGAAAACAATGGTGGGGGGCTGCTCCCGGCGGCTGAGGCCGGCTTGGAGGACCCCCCGCCATTTCCTATTTCTCGCGGGCCCGTCGACAGACTGCCACGTCCTTAGCGGGCGGGATCGATGGAAGGGGTGCCACAGTCCATGATGCTATCCACAGGCGCCTGGCGCCAACTCACCCGCCTGTTGCTCATCCTGGCGGCGGGCGCGGCCGCCCAGGGCCAGACCATGCTGCCGGACACCCTGCGTCCGGAGGAAGGCCGCACCTTCTGGCTGACGGCCGAAGGCAGCCCCTACCTCTGCGAGACCACCGTCAATGTGATGGCGGGCGACACGCTGCGCGCGCGGCCCGGCGCCACCCTGCGGTTCGCCAACGGATCCGGCCTGATCGTCAGCGGCACGCTGATCGTGGAAGGCAAGCGCGACAGCCTGGTTCGCTTCGATCTGGCCGAGGGCGCCCTCTCCCGCTGGCTGGGCATCCAGCTGCGCCAGGTGGCGGGCAGCGACAGCACCCGCTCCATCCTGCGCTATGCCCATGTCAACGCCGCCAACTCCGTCCTCAACATGAACAAGCCCCCGGCGGGAACGGACGGCATCTCGGCCCGGGTCGAGCGCTGCCTCTTCACCAATTCGAACCTGGGGCCGGTCTGCTACGGACCAGGTCGCTACTGGTTCCAGAACTGCCTCTTCGACGAGATCTCCACCTTCGCCCTCTATTCCGCCGGGGCGCGGATGGATGTGATCAACAACATTTTCCTCCCCCACTCGGTCAACACCTGGGCCTACGGCGTGATGCTCTTCAACCCGGTCGCGCCGGTCTTCGAGCAGGTCCGCTACAACTGCTTCTATGGTGGGCCGGCGAACGAGTGGCAGAACTTCATCACCACCTATTCCAGCAATGAGACCGAGTACACCCAGCACGACCCGGACTCCACCCATGTGCTGGCCGACCCTTTGCTTGACGAGTTCCTCGTGCCGCTGGCGGAGTCGCCGCTGATCGACGCCGGTGATCCGGATTACCAGGACCCGGACCAGACGAGGTCCGACATCGGTCCCTTCTATTCGCTGGGAGCCATCGCCCCCTGCCGCATCCTCACCCTCCCGAGTCCTTCCCAGTGGGTGCTGGGCTATTCCTACCTGGGCCAGATCGAGATGGAGGCCTACCCGCCCGCCACCTGGACCCTGCTGGAGGGGCCGCCCGGCCTTCAGCTTCAGCAGATGAACCGCAACCGCCTTGCCCTCATCTGGCCACGCCAGTTCCAGCAGACCGGCCAGTTCACCGTGCGCGTGCACGGCGTCAACCAGGTGGAGGATCAGGTCCATGAGGATTCCCTGACCGCCGTCCTGGACTTCGAGCCCAACGTGCCGCCGCGCCTGGTGCAGGTGGAGCCCTGTCCGGCGGGAGATTGCCTGGGCCAACCGGTCGTGGTGGTGGACCATTTGACGGCGGGATCCATCGCCCAGGTCCGCTTGCGCGTGGTGGACGACAACGCCGGGCGGCTGGGCGTGCTGCAAAGTTACCGCTACAACACCTGGTTGAACGGCGTGCCGCAGCCCATGGTGCTGGGCGACAGCCTGTGGCTGAACCTGCAACTGGACACCGCCGTCGTGCGCCTGGACGTGCGCTTCACCGACACCTTCGCCTCGGACAGCCTCACGCTGGACATCCGTCCGCGCTATGCCCTGCTTTCGGGCGAGGTGAGCGGCGTGATCGCCGAGTCCACGGGCGCCGTCTTCCTGGTGGGTCCGGTGCATGTCCCGGCGGGAGCCAGCCTGCGCATCGAGGAGGGCAGCAGCCTCGTGTCCGGCGACATGCCGTTGGAAGGCTGGGTCTTCGACGTGGCCGGTTCCCTGAGCGTGGAGGGCAGCGCGGAGAAGCCCGTCATCTTCCGCTCCCTGGCCACCCACACCCGCTCCTCCGACCGTCGTCCACACTTCCTCCGAGCCCAGGAAGGGGCGGTGATCGAGGGGATCGCCCACGCCCAGTTCGAGGGCTACGCCACCGCCCTGCAACTGGAGCACGTGGGCAACACCAGCCCGATCCCCATCTCCGATTGCCGCTTCGTCCGCACGCGGACCAGCGTGCTGTCCGTGGACACGCCGGTGGAGATCGCGCGCTGCCGCTTCGAGCGCCCCGCCGACAGCCTGCTGCTGGGAAGCTCCGCCGTCTATCTGGCGGGCGGTCAGGGCCACCGCGTCCAGAACAACCTGTTCATCAACCCGGTGGTGGGCGTCACGGTGGTGGACGGCGAGGCGCTGATCGCCAACAACAGCTTCCAGACGGTGCAGATCCTGAGCGCCGGCTTCCCGCGCTGGCCGCAGACGACCCACCTGGGCTTCGGCCGGGTGCAGTCGCTCAACTCCACGCTGGACGTGCGCAACAACCTGTTCCAGTGGCGCAGCGTCCACTTCGGCGAGTACTTCACCAATGCCCAGCGCGACATCTACCTGGCCAGCACGCCGCGGGCCCTCTGGCTGGACGCGGCCAGCACGGTCCGCGCCGAATGGAACTGGTTCGATTGCCGCAACGGCTGGCTGCGCCAGGCTGACAACAGCCTGGTAAACGTGACCCACTGGGTCGCCTTCAACGACAGCACGCGCCTGCTCAGCGACTTGCGGGCCGGCCAGGGCAGTCCGCGCGTGGACGAGGGGGCCGACTTCCGGCTCTTCGCCGACTCGCCGCTGGTGGACGCCGGCGATCCTTCGCCCCAATGGCTGGACGCCTTCGACGGCAGCCGCGCCGACATTGGCTGGCGGGGCGGCCCGCTGGCGACGGAAGCCGCCTACACGCCGGTGGAGGGCTTCGTCCATGCGCCGCAGCCGGGCCTGGCCGAGCTGCCCCAGCGCTTCCGCCTGCGGCCACCCTATCCCAACCCCTTCAATCCGTCCACCACGCTGGAACTTGAGCTGGACCGGGCCGGACAACTGGACCTGCGCGTCTACGACCTCCTGGGACGCGAGATGACCGTGCTGGCCCGCGCCCGGCTGGAACCGGGCGTCTATCGCCTCTACCTGGACGCCTCGCGCTGGGCAAGCGGGACCTACTTCGCCCGGGCCCGCTTCGCCGGGGAAGAGCAGACGGCCCGCCTGCTGCTGATCAAATGACCTCTGTTCCTGGGGATTGACGGCGCAAGCGGGCGGCGCCTTGGGGGCGGTCCCCTGTCAAGTCCACCCGACAGGCCGTTCCTCCCGCTCCGGCTTGGTCGTTTGGGCCGGAACCCGCGCCGCCCCCCGCGAGGTACCTGCTCCCTTCCCGACGGAAAGGAGCGCCAATGGACCCCGCCCGCCTTGCCATCCTCTGCCACGACAAACTGGGCGTCGGGCTGCGCGACGCCATGCTTGATCGCCTGCGGTCGGGGCGAGCGCCCCTCGACCTGCTCCCGCAAGACAGCGGGGGGCAGGGCGCCGCCCTGCGCCGAGCCCTGGATCCCGGCAGCGAGGAGAGTGAGCGCTGGCGCCGCCTCTCCAGGGATCTGGCGGCGGGCCGCCTGTCGCTGCTGCGACCGGGCATGGCCCATTATCCGCCCTGCCTGGCCGCCCTGACCCGTCCACCCGATCCGCTCTTCTGCCAGGGCAGGCTTTCCCTCTTGCGCGGGGAGGGCGTGGCCGTGGTGGGAACCCGCCAGCCGGACGCCAGGGCCGTGGACTGGACCCGGCGCATCGCCACCCGGTTGGCCCGTCTGGGCTTCGTCGTCGTCTCGGGCGGCGCCGCCGGGATCGATGCCGCCGCCCATGGCGCGGCCGGCTGCGCGCGCACCGTGGCCGTGCTGGGCTCGGGCTTCGACCGGCCCTATCCCGGTTGCCATGTCGACCTCTTCGCCCGCATCGCCGCCGAGGGCCTGCTTGTGAGCGAGTGGCCGCCCTGGACAAGGCCCGAGACCTGGCGCTTTCCCCGCCGCAACCGCGTCATCGCCGGGCTCAGCCGCGCCGTGATCGTGGCCCAGGCGCCCCTGCGCAGCGGCGCCCTCTCCACGGCGCACCACGCGGTCGAGGAGGGCCGCGAAGTGCTGGTCTGCCCCGGCCCGGCCGACCATCCGCTCTTCGCGGGCAGCCATCGGCTCATCCGCGAGGGCGCCCGCCTGTGTGCCACGGACGAGCACCTGCGCGAGGACCTGGGCGGCCTGCCCCTGTGCCTGCCGCTGCCGGCTCCCGCCCCGACTCCCAGCGTGGACGGGATGCCCGACCTGGAACAGGGCGCGGACGACGGCGGCGGCAGGGACGATGCGGCGGCCCAGGCCGACCCGCTTCTATGGCAGGCGCTTGAAACACCCTGCGACATGGACCGGCTGGCCGGGCGCCTGGGCCTGGACCCCTCCGAGCTGGCCGCCCGATTGCTGGAAGGTGAGCTGGCCGGCCGTCTGCGCGCCCTGCCCGGCGACCGCTGGGCGCGCCACACGTGGACAGGGGTGTGACGGATGCATCCGGCCCCGCCGCCTCGCGGACAATGGCCCGGGACTTGCATGGAGATGGCCGCCTCGATCAAGGGAGCCCGCCGGCCGGTCGCCGGCGTCAAGAAAACCCGATTCCCGTCTGCTAAGTTGGCGCCATGAAACGACTCGCCTCCTTCCTTTGGCTGATCCCGGGCATCCTTCTGCTCGGGCTGCTCCTGGTCCTCAGCCGCCAGGATCCCCACGCCTCGGTGCGCAGCCCGATGGAAGGCCTGGGCAAGATCAACGCCGTCATGGAGATGGTCCGCGACTTCTACGTGGACGAGGCCGACCTCTCCAAGGTGGTGGACGGGGCCATCCGCGGCATGCTGGACGAGCTGGATCCGCACTCCAACTACATCCCGGCCGATGAGCTGCGCAAGATCAACGAGGAGTTCCAGGGCGAGTTCGAGGGCATCGGCATCTATTTCCAGATCCGGGACAAGCTGCTGACCGTGGTCTCCGCCATTCCCGGCACGCCCAGCGACCGGCTGGGCCTCAGCCCCGGCGACGTGATCACCGAGATCGACGGCAAGGCCACCTGGGGCATCACCAACGAGGAGGTGCAGCGCAAGCTCAAGGGAAAGGGCGGCACGGCGGTGGTGATCAAGGTGCGGCGGGCGGGGCTGGACGAGCCGCTCACCTTCACCATCGTGCGGGAGAAGATCCCCATTTACAGCGTGGAGTCGGTCTTCATGCTGGACGGCGAGGTGGGCTACCTGCGCCTCAACCGCTTCATGGCCACCTCCGACGAGGAGATGCGCCAGGCCGTGGCCACCCTGCAGACCCTGGGCATGAAGAAGCTCATCTTCGATTTGCGCAACAACTCCGGCGGCTACCTGGAGCAGGCCCACAAGATCGCCGACCTCTTCCTGCCCGGCGGCCTGACCATCGTGTCCACGGAGGGGCGCCTGCCCCAGTTCGGCAGCGTGTTGAAATCCACCGACGGGGACGACCTGCCCGCCCTGCCGCTCGTCGTGCTCATCAACCAAGGCAGCGCCAGCGCCAGCGAGATCGTGGCCGGCGCCATCCAGGACCACGACCGCGGCTTGGTCGCGGGCCAGACCAGCTTTGGAAAGGGCTTGGTCCAGCGCCAGCTCGAGATGAGGGACTCCTCGGCCGTGCGCCTCACCATCGCCCGCTATTACACACCCAGCCGGCGCCTCATCCAGCGGCCCTTCGACAAGGGACTGGCCTCCTACTACGAAGAGGCCTGGGACGAGACCGACCCCAACCTCATCGCCGACAGCACGGCCAACCGACCGGTCTACCGCACCCGCGCCGGGCGCAAGGTCTACGGCGGCGGCGGCATCACACCGGACGTGCGCATCCGCAGCGGCCGCCTCAGCCAGTACACAAGCCGCCTGCGCATCCAGCAGTCCTTCTTCGATTTCGCCAACCACGCCGCCACCTCCGGCCCGTTTCGCCGGCAGCTGGAGGAGCTGGGCTGGGAGGGTTTCCGCCGGACCTGGCAGCCCGGCGATTCCATCCTGCGGGATTTCACGGACTTCGTGGGCGACAAGGTCGCCTTCAACGAGGAGCAGTGGCGGCAGGACCTGCACTGGATCCAGGGCTATCTCAAACGTGAAGTGGCCCGCGTCGTGTTTGGGCGCGACTCCTCCTTGATGGTGGATCTGGACATGGATCCCGTGGTGGCGGAGGCCCGGCTGCTCTTCGGGGAGGCCGAACGCATCCAGCACCTGGCCAGCCGGGGTCGCTGAGAGGTCGGGCCGGCCGGGGGCGCAGGCGCTTCCCAAGCCGCTCGAGAGGCTCCTTGTTTGACATTGGACAGGCGGTTCAGTAGGTTTTCGCGGCTTTGAAAACCCCTGCGAGACCGCTGGCAGCCAGCCTGTTCCGGGGGACAATCAATCAGGCGGAGGATGCATTCCCATGCTCAAGTACTACGTCGACGGCGGCCTCTTCATGCACCCCATCCTGATCATCACGATCCTGGCGCTCATGATGATCATCGTGAAGGCGGTCCACCTCTTCATGGCGTCCCAGAACACCAAGCGCTTCATGCTGCGCATCCAGGAGGCCCTCAAGGAGGGAGGCGTCGACAAGGCCAGCGAAATCTGCGCCAGCACCCGCGGTCCGGTGGCGTCGATCATGCACGCCGGCCTCATCCGCTTCGATCGTGGCATCGACACGGTGGAGAAGGCCATCGTCAACGCCGCCTCGGTGGAGTTGGCCCTGCTGGAGCGCGGCCTTGTCTGGCTGTCCACGGCCATCGCCCTCGCCCCCATGTTCGGCTTCACCGGCACGGTGGCGGGCATGATGAGTGCCTTTGAAGAGATTGCCAAAGCCAACGACATCAGCCCCTCCATCGTGGCCGCCGGCATCGGCCAGGCGTTGCTCACCACCATTTTCGGCCTGATCTCCGCCATGATCTCCCAGTTCTTCTTCTCCATCTTCACGGCCAAGATCCAGGCCCTGGTGGTGGACATGGAGGAGGCCTCGGTCCAGCTGGTCGAGAGCCTGATCGTGCAGGGCAGGAAGTAGCCAGCGCCCGGCTCGCACGCCAACTTGAGGTGTCACATGGCGCTGAAACGCAGTTCCAAATTCGAGGGTGAAGTCCCGACGGCCTCGCTGCCGGACATCATCTTCACGCTGATCATCTTCTTCCTGGTGACCACCACCATCACCTCGGACAAGGGCGTCTCCCTCACGCTGCCGGAGTTCTCGGAGAGCACGGAAACGGTCAAGTTGAAGAAGGACATGGTGCTCAACGTCCTCGTCTCGGAGGGGGGCGAGATCATGGTGGATGCCGAGGTGCTGGCCAACCGGGGCGAACTGCTCAACCGCATCCGCACCAGCCTCGAGGAGAAGGGCAAGGACGCCGAAGGCAAGTACCACAAGATCGTCTCGATCAAGACCCAGGGCGGCACCCTCTACGACGACTACATGTACGTGCTGGATCAAGTGAAAGCCGCCGGGGCCAGCAAAATCTCCATCGCCGAGCCGGAGGAATAAGCATGGCCCAACTCAAGCGACCCGCCCCCTTCCAGGGGAAGATTCCGTCGGCCTCCATGCCGGACATCATTTTCACCCTGCTCATCTTTTTCATGGTGGTGACCAGCTTCAAGCAGTTCGACGGCCTGCCGGTGATCGTGCCCGAGGCCAAGACCACGGCCAAGATCGAAGTGGGCAAGCGGGATATCGCGTACATCTGGATTGACAAATACAATCAAGTGGTGCTTGACGATCAGATGTACAACAAGGATGACCTGAGTGAGTTGACGCCGATCCTCTACCAGCGGCGCACCGAGAATCCCAAGACCGTGATTTCCCTGAAGGCGGACCGGGACTGTCGCATGAAAGTCGTCACAGACGTCCAGCAACAGTGCCGCAAGGCCTACACCCTGCGCATCAATTACACGACGCGGTTCAAGGACCAGGGCTAAGCCATGCACATTCCCCGTCATCCGGATGTGGACATCCGCCGAAAGCTCCCCGTCTTCACGGAGGCGGGCCTGGCCTTCGCCCTCGCCCTCTTCGTGGTCTTGTTCCTGGTCTCCAAGGAGATCAACAAGTCGATCAAGATCCGGGACTACATCCCGGACGAGATCAAGGTCGAGGAGATCGAGCGGACGATCCAGGAAAAAACGATTCCCAAGCCCAGCCGTCCCACCTTCACCATTGCCCAGGAGGATGAGGAGGTGGCGGACATGGAGGATATCGACTTCGCCGACGAGGACGATTGGGACATCGCCCCCCCCCCGCCACCCCCCATGGCCGGTGGTGATGAGGAGATCATCGACTTCTATGCCATCGAGGAGCAGCCCGAGCTGATCGGTGGCACGGAAGCGCTCTACAAGGCCGTCAAGTACCCGGAGATGGCCCAGCGGGCGGGAGTGGAGGGCTTGGCCCAGATCCGCTTCATCGTGGGCGCCGATGGGGTGCCACGGGACTTCGAGATCGCCGGTGAACGACCGGAGGGGCTCGGGTTCGGGGACGCCGCCATCGAGGCCCTGCGCAAGATGAAGTTCAAGCCCGGCAAGCAGCGCGACAAGAACGTGGCCGTGCGCATGCAGCAGGTCATCCGCTTTGAGCTGACCAGCCGATGAGCGAAAAAGCATCGAGAGGTGAACAGGGTCGCCCAGGCGGCCCTTTACTTTGCCTCCAGCGGCCCATAAAAGGACCGTATGAGTTCCATAAGCAGCTTTGGAATGATACACTTGGGCGGTCCGGAATGAAGGGCGACCCAATCGCCCCAGCACACGGCAACCGACTGCCAGACGTGGGAGGTCCATGCGACCCATGGTTGCGGGGCTTGCTTTGCCCTTGGTCATCCTGTCGGCGGGGCTTCCGGCCCAGGCCGCCGCTCCCGCCTTGCGGGTGACCCCTGCCTTGATCCAACTGCGCGCCGCCAGCGAAGGGCCCGCCGGCGTGCTCAACCTGGACCCCCGCCTCCATCTGGCCGGCCTGGACGACTCCGATCGCCCGGTCTATTATGAGAGCCACACGCTCATCGCGGCGCGGAGCATCGGCGTGGACCAGCTGTGGCCGGGCGGCGCTTCCGGCCTGAACATGGACGGCCTCGGCTATGCGGGGCTGGGCATGTGGGACACGGGCCGTCCCCTCACCACCCACCAGGAGGTGACGGGCCGCATCGACGTGATGGACGACCCGGCCAGCTTGACCAGCCACAGCACCAGCGTGGCGGGCATTCTCATCGCGCAGGGCGTGCAGGAGTCGGCCAAGGGAATGGCCCCCGCCGCCCGCCTCAAGTGCTGGGACTGGGAGAGCGACCTGGATGAGGTGGGGGATGCCGCCTGGGTCGGCCTGCGCGTCTCCAACCATTCCTACGGCAGCTCCACCGGGTGGAACTACAGCTCGCCCAACTGGTACTGGCACGGCAATCCGGCCATCAGCCCGGTGGAGGATGCCGCCTTCGGCTACTACAGCGGGGTGTCGCGCCAGATCGATGAGACAGCCTGGCTGATGAACCGCCTGATCATGGTCCGCTCCGCCGGCAATCACCGGCAGGACGCGGGTCCGGCCGAGGGCGTGCCGCACTTCGTTTTCACGGGAGGGCAATGGGTGAGCAGCCTGGCGCCGCGCGAGCGGGACGGCGGCCTGAGTGGTTACGACAGCCTAGGTCCGGAGGCCCTGGCCAAGAATGTGCTGACAGTGGGCGCTGTCAACGACCTGCCCAACGGCTGGAGCCAGCCCGCCGACGTGGTGGTGACCGGTTACAGCTCCTTCGGCCCCACGGACGATGGCCGCATCAAACCGGACGTGGTGGCCAATGGTAGTTCCTTGCAGACCATGGCCCGCACAGGACCCGCCGCCTACACCACGTTCTCAGGCACTTCCGCGGCCAGCCCAACCGTGGCGGGCGCGCTGGCCCTGCTGCAGAAGCAGTACCAGGATGGCCATGCCCAGGCGGACGGCAGCCCGCGCGCCCCGCTTTCCTCCACCCTGCGCGGCCTGCTCATCCACACGGCCAACGAGGCGGGCGAGCATCCCGGCCCGGACTACAGGATGGGCTGGGGCTTGGTCAACGCCCGCGCCGCCGCCGACCTGGTGGCC